>JAFGTS010000037.1 GCA_016933965.1 Deltaproteobacteria bacterium
TGACACGGAATCCAGTATTTTTAAGCAGTTATGGGCTCCCGCTTTCGCGGGAGTGACACGATATTTGACTTTTTGCGAGACTGTCAAAAATAGTTGCACAACACCGGAAGAATTGTTTTAATGGTGCCGTTTGCAACCTGCGGCCGGGGCTTCGGCATCCTCCCTGTCATGCATCCAGGGTGAAGACCAGCTTGCAATCACACCGGCAGTCCGCACGGCGAACCGGGTGTATTGGAAACGAGGAGTATCCGCTCTCCGGCCGGCCGATCGGTTCGAAGAGCGGGCATTTTACTATAGATTGTAGGGGTACCTTCGGGGGTCGATAATGAGCAGTGATGATTCAAAGCTGGTTGAACGTTCCATTAATACGATTCGTTTCCTCGCCGTCGACGCGATCCAAAAGGCCGATTCGGGCCATCCGGGACTGCCCATGGGCGGGGCGGCCATGGCGTATGTGCTCTGGATGCGTTATCTCCGGCACAATCCGGTCAATCCGGGATGGTTTGATCGGGACCGCTTCGTGCTGTCCGCCGGGCACGGCTCAATGCTCCTTTACGCGCTGCTGCACCTGACGGGATATGACCTCTCACTGGCCGATATAAGGAATTTCCGCCAGTGGGAGAGCAGGACCCCCGGTCATCCCGAATACGGGCTGACACCGGGTGTTGAGGTTACTACAGGTCCCTTGGGGCAGGGTATCAGCAACGCCGTCGGCATGGCCATCGCGGAAGCCTATCTCGGCGCCCGGTATAATGAGGCGGGGTATCCCCTGGTCGATCACCGCACCTATGTCATCGCCGGTGACGGAGACCTCATGGAGGGCGTTGCGGCTGAGGCCTGTTCCCTGGCGGGTCATCTCCGCCTGGGAAAACTGATCGTTCTTTACGATGATAACCGGATCTCTCTTGCCGGCTCGACAAGCCTTGCCTTTACGGAGGATGTGGAAAAGCGGTTTGCGGCTTACGGCTGGCAGGTCATTGCCGTCGAGGACGGAAACGATACGGAGGCTATTGACGCCGCTCTCGGCGAGGCCGGGAGAGAACGGGAGAAACCCTCTCTGATCCGTATCCGCACCGTGATCGGGTACGGTTCGCCCCGGAAGCAGGGGTCCTATACCTGTCACGGCTCTCCCCTGGGACCGGAAGAGGTGGCGGAGGCGAAAAGGAATTTGAAATGGCCGGCGGACAAGGAATTTTTCATCCCTGATGACGTGGCCGAACATATGAGAAGCTCCGTGGAAAAAGGCATTGAGGACGAGGCCGCCTGGGAGCGGCTCCATGCCGAATATGGAGCGAAATTCCCCGACGCGGCCGATGAATTCGACCGCATCATCACGGGGAAGCTCCCCCCCGGCTGGGATGCGAACCTTCCCCGTTTCGACGGTGATAAAAGCATCTCCACCCGGAAGGCCTCCGAAAGCGTCCTGCAGGCTCTCGCACCCCATATGCCCGAATTGATCGGCGGAACGGCCGATCTGAATCCCTCGACCCTGGCCTGGGTAAAAGGATGGGGTGATTTCCAGCCGCCGGAATGCATCGACCTGGACTGCCAGGGAACCACCGGCGGGGGATGGGATTACAGGGGGCGAAACATCCATTTCGGTGTCAGGGAACACGCCATGGGGGCGGCGGCGGCGGGACTGGCCCTCCACGGGGGAATCCTGCCCTTCACGGGGACATTCTTCACCTTCTCCGATTACATGCGTGCGGCCATGCGGTTGGCGGCGCTCATGGCGCTCCGCGTCATCTATGTTTTTTCCCACGACAGCATCGGCGTCGGCGAAGACGGCCCGACCCATCAGCCAGTCGAACACCTGATGAGCCTTCGGGTGATTCCCGGGATGACGGTTATCCGTCCGGCCGACGGCGCCGAGACGGTGGAGGCCTGGCGCTATGCCGTGGAGAAAAGCACGGGGCCCGTTGCGCTGGTGCTTACCCGCCAGAATGTTCCCGTTTTTGATCGCGGTGTGTTCGCCCCGGCGGAAGGACTGCAACGAGGGGGGTACATCCTGTGGGAATCGTCTCAGGGGATGCCGGAGGTGATCCTGATAGGGACGGGATCTGAACTGGCGATCGCCGTCGAAGCCGGCAAAGAGATCGCCGCCGGCGGTACGGCCGTTCGGGTCGTGTCTCTGCCGAGCTGGGAGCTTTTTGACCGCCAGACCCCTGATTACCGGGAACATGTTCTCCCTCCGGCGGTGAAACGACGGGTCGCCGTGGAAGCGGGCATCGTCCTCGGCTGGGAACACTATGTGGGACTTGACGGTGCGGTGGTCGGAATGAAAGATTTCGGGGCAAGCGCGCCCGGCGGAATTCTCTTTAAAAAATTCGGCATAACCACTGAAGGGGTCGTTGAAACAGTCCGGGACCTTTTGAAACGATAGAGAAGGCAAATGCTGAGAGACAACCTCAGGATACAACTCGGTGACTATCGGCCGCTCCTTGACGATGCATTCGCGGAGCTGCGCGACGAGAACGTGGTGGAGCGCATATATGACGGTGATCACCGGCTCTGGAAATCGACGCCGGAAGAAGTGGCGGACAGGCTCGGGTGGGTGGAGAGCCCGCGGGCCATGCTCAACGAGGCGAAACGCTTTCAGCGGTTCACGGACAGCGTCCTTGAAGAGGGGTTTACCCACGCGCTGCTTCTCGGTATGGGAGGATCAAGCCTTGCTCCCCACGTGGTAAGCTCGATACTCGGTTGCCGGAGCGGCTATGTGAATCTCGACGTTCTCGACAGCACGGATCCCGCGATGGTCCTGTCTCATTCCCGACGACTTGAACCGGCGAAAACGCTCTTCCTCGTTTCCACCAAGTCGGGAACCACGGTGGAAACGGTATCCTTGTTCAAGTATTTCTATAACTGGCTTTCCAGCAGTGTGGGAAAGGAGCGGACGGGCAGGCACTTCGTCGCCATCACCGATCCGGCCTCCCCCCTTGAAGAGAAGGCACGACGCTATGGTTTCCGGGATATCTTTTTAAACGATCCGGCCATCGGGGGACGATACTCGGCCCTGTCCTGCTTCGGTCTGGTGCCGGCGTCGCTGATCGGTGCCGATATCCGTTTCATCCTGAACCGGGCGCTTCAGGAGCGGAACTTCCGGCGGGGTGATCCGGAATTCAGCACAGGGATCGTTCTCGGCGCTCTTCTGGGGGCTCTCGCCCGTGCGGGCCGAGATAAGATGACCCTGGTAACGTCACCGCAGATCGCTTCTTTCGGCGACTGGGTGGAGCAGCTCATCGCGGAAAGTACCGGCAAGGAGGGGAAGGGTATTCTGCCCGTCGTCGGTGAACAGATCGGGGATCCCGATGTCTACGGAACGGATCGTCTGTTCATTTACCTGTGCCTTGAATGGGACCGGAACCGTGAGGACGAGCGTATGTCGCAATTGAGCGAGGCGGGTCATCCGGTGATATATCTGTACCTGAAAGACCTCTATGACGTCGGGAGACAGTTCTTTCTCTGGGAGCTGGCAACGGCCGTGGCAGGGTATTTCCTGCGTGTCAACCCCTTTGACCAGCCCGATGTAGAAGCGGCGAAGGTCCGGACCCGCGAGATCATCGATGGACGTCGGAAAAAAGGACGCCCGGCTTCGGATGGGCCGGATTTCTCCGCGGGAGGCGTCAGTGTGTTCGGGTACGGTGGAGATGACCCGGCGGCGATCCTTTCGGAATTTCTTGACGGCGCGGCTGACGGGGCCTACGTCTCGTTGCATGCCTATGTAAAACAGACACCGGAGATGGACAGCGCCCTGGCGGGTCTTCGTGCGAAGATACGGGACACCCGGCGGGTGGCCACGACCGTCGGGTACGGTCCCCGGTTTCTTCATTCCACCGGCCAGTTGCATAAGGGCGACGGCGGGGCGGGCCTTTTCGTTCAGATAACTGCCGAGGACCTCCTCGATGTTCCCATTCCCGACGAGGCGGGACTCTCCTCCTCCTCGACGACCTTCGGCGTGCTGAAAGCGGCGCAGGCCGAGGGAGACAGAAAAGTCCTGGCTGACCGCGGAAGGCAAGTCATCCGGTTTCATTTTCAGGAGGATGTGCCCGGCGGCATCGAAGCTCTGGCGGCGTCCCTATGAACGAGGTTCGGTATTTCCCCGCCATTACGGTACCGGTCCCGAAGGAACGGATATACAAACGGCTCGGGTTTCGAAGAGACCGGACAAAACTGGATGCGGCATCCAGGTTGGAGATCGATCGGGTCATCGACGATGCCGTTTCGATGATCCAGCTTCGAGGGGTGGCGCGGAAAACAGCTATCGTCGGGAACGACGGGACGAGAACGGAGCTCGGTTCAGGCCACACCATTACCAGCGCGAAGCTGGCCGCATTTCTTTCCGGCGCCGAGGAGGCGCTTCTGATGGGTGCCACGGCCGGACGCGATGTCATTACCGCTATTGATGAAGAGACCGGGCGGGGTGCCATGACCCGCGCCGTCGTGTATGATGCCGCGGCAAGCGAGATGGTGGACGATGCCCTCGACTGGCTCTGCACGTATTTCAACCGTGAACTGAGCAGGGAGTGCAGGCTGGTAACGAAAAGGCGGTTTTCAGCGGGATACGGCGATTTTGCCCTTGAAGAACAGAGATACATCCATGCCTTTCTCCACATGGATAAACTGGATGTTCACATCAATGAGAACCATATACTCATACCGGAGAAATCGGTAACGGCCGTGACCGGCGTGTGGTTGAAAGAAGGCGGCAGTGAAAAAAAGTAAGACCGCGATAGGCAGAAACATTCGAGAGAGGGTAATGCTCCTCGACGGGGCAATGGGGACGGAGCTTCAGAAACGGGGCATGCCGGCGGGAGAGTGCCCGGAACTGTGGTGCAACCGGAACGAAGATGTTCTTGAGGCGGTCCACGGCCGGTATCGTGAGGCCGGTGCCGAAGTTATTTATACGGCGACCTTCGGTGCGAATCGGTGCAAACTCGGCCAGTATGGTATTTCCGATGCGGGCGACATCAACCGGCGGCTCGCCCGGGCAGCGAAAAAAGCGGCGGGAAGAAATATCCTCGTCGCCGGTGATATCGGCCCCACAGGGAGGTTTGTCAAGCCCTTCGGGGACCTCGATTTTGATGAGGCCCTCTCGATCTTTCGCGAGCAGATCCGCGGCCTTGTCGAAGGCGGCGTCGATCTCTTCGTCATAGAAACGATGATGGACATCCAGGAGGCCCGGGCGGCCCTTATCGCTGTCAAGGAGACCGCTGACATCTTCACCATCGTCACCATGACCTATGAGGAATCCGGCCGGACATTGAACGGGACCGACCCTGTTTCCGCCCTGATCACCCTTCAGAGCCTCGGGGCCGATGCCGTGGGATGCAATTGCTCCACAGGGCCTGAGGAAATGGTGGGCCTGATTGCCGCCATGAAACCCTATGCCACGGTTCCCCTCGTGGCGAAGCCGAACGCCGGGATCCCCCGATTGGAAGGGAATGAATCGGTCTTTACCATGGGGCCGGACCGGTTCGCCGCTTTTGCGGCACCTCTGGTCGATGCCGGTGTGAACCTTCTGGGAGGATGCTGCGGCACGACACCCGATCATGTGGAGAAGCTGCGGAACGCCCTGGCGGGATTGCGGCCCCGCCTTCCTGAGCGAACATCACTGAGCGCGGTCAGTTCGGCTGCCGGTCATGTGATCTTTGACCGGGAGAAACCACTGGTGATCATCGGAGAGCGGATCAATCCCACGGGGAAGAAGGACCTGCAGGAAGAACTCCGGGAAGGGAGGACGGGACTCGTTCAGTCAATGGCGCGACGGCAGGAAGGGGAGGGCGCCCGTCTTCTCGATGTCAACGTGGGGCTTCCCGGGATCGACGAAAAAAGGACCATGGAGGAAGTCCTGTCCGTCCTGTCGGTCACGACGGCCCTCCCCCTGGTCATCGATTCACCCCGGGTGGAGACCGTCGAGCAGGCGCTCAAGGTATACCCCGGCAGGGCGCTCATCAATTCCATCTCCGGCGAGCGGGAAAAGATGGAAAGACTGCTCCCCGTAGCCGCGAGATACGGAGCAATGTTCATCCTTTTGCCCCTCGTCGGGGGAGGTGTTCCGGCGACGGCGGTGGAGCGGATAGAGATCATACGGTCCATTTACGCGGCGGCTCGGCGGTTAGGTTTTACGCGGGATGACATCATCGTGGACGGTCTCGTCATGACCGTTTCTTCCCATTCCCGGGGACCGTTGGAAACACTGAGGACCATTGAATGGTGCTCCCGTGCGTCCCGGTTCCGTTCCGTCATCGGTCTTTCAAATGTATCTTTCGGCATGCCCGAGCGCAGATGGCTGAATGCCTCCTTCCTGTCAATGGCCGTTGACAGGGGATTGACGATGGTCATCGCCAATCCCGGCTCGGAGGAGGTCATGAACGCGGCGGCGGCCGCGTCGGTCCTGAGCGGGAATGACCGTGACGCGGCGGCCTATCTCGGCCGGTTTGCCCCGCCGGGGGGAGGGGGGGGAACGCAACAGGTCCGCCGGAAAACGCCCGGCACCGGAGATGACCTGTTCAACGCCGTTCTGGAGGGGAACCGTGACGATGTCGAATCGATCCTCGCGCGCCTCCTGCAGGAGGGCAGTGGTGCCGCCTCGCTCCTGAACACATTCATGATCCCTGCAATAACCGAAGTCGGTGAACGTTACGAACGAAAGGAATATTTTCTCCCTCAGTTGATCGCCAGTGCCGAGACGATGAAACGCGGCGTGGCCTATCTCAGACCATTCCTCACGGACGAAAAGGCCGTCACCGAAAAACGGGGGACCGTTCTGCTCGCCACGGTCGAGGGTGACATTCATGATATCGGGAAGAATATCGTGGCACTGATACTTGAAAACCACGGATTCAAGGTGGCGGACCTGGGGAAGGACGTGCCTGCGCGGGCCATCGTTGATGAAGCGAAACGGATACGGCCCGATGTCGTCGGTCTCTCGGCCCTCATGACCACCACCATGGTCCACATGAAGGACGTGATCGATCTGGTGCGGAAAGAGGGGCTTACCTGCTCGTTTCTCGTGGGCGGGGCCGTCGTGAGCCCTGCCTTTGCCGAGTCGATCGGCGCCCGTTATGCGAAGGACGGTGTCGAGGCCGTCAAGGTTGCCGGGAGCATTGCCGTCCACCCGGAATGAGACCTCAGTGATCGAAATGCATCTGGATCCGGTGGTTATCACCGGTGCTGCTCGAGTGCAGCTTGTCCACGTAATGCCTGATAAGGAACCCGGCGAGCTTCGCCTGGGCCTCGGGATCCGTCAGGAGCTCCTCCTCACCTGGTTTCATGCGGGGAACATCCAGGAGAATGCCCCGGTACTGGATAGTGACATCGAGATTATACTCGTCGAAGCGGGCCTCCATGGTGATGGGTGACTGTGTCAGATGAAAGGCCGTCGCGGCCTCCATGAATTCGTTCATGGCCGCCATTGCCTTGTAGACGACCTCCCTCCGCGCCCCCCAGGCGCCTCCCTGTTTTTCCATGAACTGGAATATCCGGTCTGAAAAATCAACTCCCGGTGTCAGCTCAAGAGAAGCCTTTTCGGCGATACCGATCCTGAACAGGAGATTCAGGATCACGGCGGAAATGGCCGCCAGCGAAAGGGACGAGGAAAAGATCGGCTGGATCGAGTGGGGCAGATCGCTGAACGCGCCAGGGATGATGTCCACGGAGAGGCCGAAGATCATTGAAATACCGACAACGAAGGTCTTTCGGGCATCGATCATCCGCGACATGATGATCTGGATTCCTGCCACGATCATGAAGCTGAGCGCGAAGATCAACGTGGCGCCCATGACCGGCTTCGGCATGATGGCGAAAAGGGCGCCCAGGACCGGGCAGAAGGCCATAACGAAAAGAATGGCCCCCATCGCATAGGCGATCGTCCTGCTCGTCGCACCCGTGGCGATCGAGAGGCCGATGTTTGAAGAAGACGTCGATTGCCCCAGGCCGCCAAGCAGGCCCGCAGAAAGGCACCCCGTTGCATCGGCGAGGATACCCCTGCTGATGTTATCCATGTCGGGACGTTTCCATTCGGCGTCGTTTATCTTCTGACAGGTCGTCAGGTCGCCGATGCTTTTCAGCGATGAACAGAGCATCGCGACGATAAAGGGAACGAAAAGTCCCAGGTCGAAAGACCAGCCCGGATGCGAGGTAAAAGGAAAATAGATGAGGGGTTTTCCAAGCATATCGTTTATATGGTCCATGGTAAGGACACCCGCCAGGAATGATATGATATATCCGCCGATCATCCCGATGAGGACGCTGAACAGCCTGAAGTTCCCCTTGCCCCAGACGTTCAAGCCGATGATGAGACCAAGCGTGGAAAAGGAGACGAGCAGTTCCCGTGGTTCCATCATCGTGTCCGTCCCACCCATGCCGAGAAAATAGGTCGCCGCGAGACGGATGACGGTGATCCCCACCATGGCGACAATCAGACCCGTCACTTCGGCGGGAAAGAGAAAGCGAAGCCGGTTGACGACCCGTGAGAAAAGCGCCTCGAAAAACCCGGAAACCGCCGTCATGCCGAACAACAGGGAGAGGCCGCCCGTTTTCGCGGCAAGGATCGAGGCGGCGAGAAAGGAGGGGCCGCATACCTGGGGGCAGAAGTACCCCGACCCGACAGGACCCCGTTTCAATGCCTGAACAATAACGCCGATGCCGCCGGCTATCATGGACATGCTCAGAAGATGGACGGCCTGTTCCGTCGTGCCGCCGATCTCCCTGATGATGACGACGGGGAATATCAATGAAATGGCGATTATGCAGATATGTTGAAAACCGAGGAACGTGGTGATGGTCACGGGAGGTTTTTCATCAACACCATAGATGAGATTCGCCGGCTTCACCGCCATGTCCTGTTCCTCCTTTTCCTTCGATTGGCCTGGGTCCGTTTTTCCGATCCATCGGCATTGCCTCCCCCTTTTGTAAGGAAGGCCGGGAGGAATTTGCGCATGTAAAATCCCCCCAACCCCCCTTTATCAAAGGGGGGCTTTTCACTGTGTCGCTTTGCCACTGACTGTAGCAGTGATAAAGAATAAAGCCGGGCGCAGCATGTGGACCGTCTGTGAAGTCCTTTTACAAGGTCCTGCAGTCAAAATAGAACCGAGCCGTATCCATCTGGGCCAGTTGTTTTCCCCCTTCATAGAGCTGTCCCATCTTGATATCGCGCCAGTGCTTTTCGATATCATGATCCCGGTCGGCGCCGCAAGCCCCCAGTATTTCCATGGCCTTCTCACAATCCTCAACACACCGGTCGGCGACGAACATCTTTGTCAGCCGGGCCTTTGCGAGGATCTCAGGTGACCACCGCGGGCCGTAGCGTTCGGGTTTATCGAGATACTCCGCAAGCCGGTAGGTCGCCGATCGGGAGATCTCGATCCCCGTTACGATCTCAGCGAGCTGCGCGGCCACGGCGTCGTGTTCTTTCAGCGGCCTGCCGTGAAGCGTGGTGCGGGAGCAGAAATCCTGGAGGATCTCATAGACGTTGAGCATCGGGCCGAGGGAGAAAGTGGCCGACATCATTCCCAGGGTCAGCACCTCCTTGAAATACAGCGCATCCAGTCCCGGGCCGTGGGCACGATACCTGAGGGGGACCCGGACGTCTTCGAACCATACATCACCGTTTTTATCGGCCGCCATGCCGGCCTTTTCATATGCCCGTCCCTGGGTCACGCCGGGCGTGTCGGCCGGCACATAAATGTAGGCGATATCCTCTTCTCTTTCAGAACCGGGGCTGGTGGTGCACACCACGCCGAAAAGGTCCGCCAGTCCTCCCGTGTTGGTGGGCCACAGCTTGTGACCGTTGATCACCCAGTGATCATTGTCCTGGCGGGCCGTGGTTTTAATGGTCCTTCCATGGATGAGCTCGATGTTCTCAATATCCGAGCCTCCCTGGGGTTCCGTCATGGCCACGACCCCGTAGACGGGTTCCTTGGAATCAACGAAGATGGGCGCCAGTTCGGCGCAGAGGCGCCGGTTGATGTGCGGCTTGACGGCTATCATTACCATAGGCCAGTAACAGACGCCGAAGGCCAGCGCGATACCTGCGTCGGCCCGGGCCACTTCCTCGAACATCCATCCAGAGGCGGTGGCCAGCAGGTCCGTTTCACCGAAACTCCAGCCGCCGAATTCCGCCGGTATGAGCGCCTTCTGAAAACCCAGGTCGACCATCAATGTCTTGAATGCCGGTTCTATCAGGCGGTGTTCCTCCCAGTCCTCGTCAAAGTTCCTCCTGTTCGGGATGACCACCGTGTCGGCCCAGTTTCTGATGATCCTGCGGATGTAGGTTTCGGCGGGGGAATTCGTCACGTTCTTCAAAAACGGTTTGTGTCCGGTCATGTGCGCCCCCTTCCTCATATGGTCGATGATCCGTAATAATGACGTGCCACGTCCATTTCCACGGGGGTCCTCCCTCCCAGGAGGACCTGCATGGTCTTTATGTCGCGCCAGTGTTTTTCAACATGCCACTCCTTCGCGTATCCGGCGGAGCCCATCATTTCCATGGCCCTGTTGACGGCATGCATGCAGCAGTCGAAAACCCGCACCGATATGCTTTCCGAGAAGACAACGAGCTCTTCGGCTCCTTTAAGGCTGAAGCCCGCCGGCCGGGCGACGGCCCGGGCCTGGCTGTGTATCAGGATCCGGGCGGTAACGATATCCATTGCAACCTGGGCCAGCACGGCCGCGTCCATGGGGTTTTCCTTCAGAAGCCCTTTACCCTTGATCACCCTGCTGTCCGCCCAGTCTTTCACGAGCCCGTACACGTCCGTCGCCGAGCCGACGGCCAAGGCCCCCGTCAGGAGGGTAAACCAGGGAATGAGTCTTCGATACAGGCGTTCTCCGCCTTTCAGGACCTGGTGATCGGCTACGGGAACACCGTCGAAATCAACATCGCAATTGACGCTCGCAAGAAGTCCCGTTGTTTTCAGCGGGCTGCCTTTCTTGACGCCCTGTGTATCGGAGGGAATGATGATTAGGACAATGCCGTCGGGAGCGGCGGCAAAGACGGCGAAACGGGAGGCGGTATATCCCGAATTGACGGGTCGTGCGGCGCTTCCACTCAGAAGCCATCCATTGTCCCCCGGGGACATATCGGCAGCAACCTCACGGCCTGAAATAAAAGGTCGCGCCGGCCGGCCGTTCTCGCCGAGACCGGGAGGAATGAGTGCCAGCGGGGCTGTTGCCGGATCATCACCGCAGAAGAGCGATGCCAGGTCTTCAATGAGCGCCGGCGGTACGTCTTCCTCCTGCAGTATCGAGGCCGCGACGGCCATTGCCGCCGCCGAAACATAGCCGATCGCCGGATCGCCCCTGCCGATCTCCTCGTAGGCCCGTGCCAGCGCCGATGCCGCGTCGGGAAGGGGAAACCCCACTCCACCCATGGCTTCCGGCCATATCAGCCGATGCAGGCCGATCTCGCCGGCGAGGATCTTGAGGGCCGACATCTGGTGTTCGAACTGTTCCCGGTATTCCAGCCGTTTTTCGACGCACTCCGTCCGGACCCACCGGTCGACGCTTCTGGCGATCTCTTCTGATTCGGCGTCCAGCCACTCGGTGGGATAGGGGAAATATCCCACGCCGGAAGCGCCCGTATCGGTGCTGTTCATGAGAACCTCCTTTATTCCGTCTCCCGGAGCAGGTCCAGGTCGAGAGGGAGCGACTTGCCGGGATCGCGGTAAAGCGTCAGGGCATCTTCCGGGCAGTGTTCCACACAAAGCTCACACCCCATGCAGAGCTCCCTGTTATAAAGAAAATTTCCATCTTTCCATTGAATTGCCTGAAAGTGGCAGAAAGACTCACAGATGCCGCAATCAGTGCATTTTTCCGCGTCTCGTATCACCGAATAGCCTGATTCGACCGACTGGGACAGGTCGGGACGCAATTTCACGCCATGGCGGGAGGCGATCAGGCTCACGCAGGTATCGGGATGACAGTTGCAGATGACACCCGTCCCTCCCCCGGTAGCCACCTTGAAGAACGCCTGGGTGACGTACCCCTCGTCCCGGAATTTTCTGACGAGGTCCAGGGCTTCCTCCTGGGATATCCTGCGGGCATTGTACTTTTCACAGTGCTCCAGCCAGAATGTCGCCAGGTCCTTGCCCACGGCAAGGCAGGAATTGATGGACCACGCCGGGGCGTTCGTGGCCAGCTTGCAGGGACAATCCATGACGGCTATGAACTCGGGTTCCTGGAAGATGATCTTGTAGGCATACTTGAACGGGATCGCCCGGCGGTTCTCTTCGGAAAGGACGCTGACGTCCTCATTGAGGGTCAGGATCTTTTCAATGTCCTTTCCCGACAGCACCTTGGCGTGATACCGGTTGAAGGCCATCCGTCCCAGGGGAGCCAGCGGTTTGAACCAGGTCAGGTATTTCAGTCCCCGCAGAAGCACTTCGACCGTTTTCACATAGGGATAGTAGAAAACGAAGTAGATATAATTGTGGATCGCCCGGTCGACCCTCCATCCGTGTTTCTTGAAGATGAGCTTCGTCGAATCTTTCATCCGGATCCCTCCGGTCTCCCGCCTTTCCTGACAGGCCGTCAGGCGAACCTGCTGAAATCGACCCCCCGCTGCCTGCCCCGCTCCCGGAACCATTCCTGTTCATTCTGTGGCGGGGTGTCCTGTTCCTCCGGCGTCTTGCGGACAAGCGTCACCGCCTCCATTGGGCAGGTGGTCACGCAGAGCCCGCAACCGATGCACCGTTCTTCAATGACGTGCCACACATCGCCCCGTTCCTCGATGGCCGATACCTGGCACCGTTCATCGGCGCAGATGCCGCAACCGCTGCAGAGCGCCGGATCGATGCGGGCGATGTAGTTGGAATTGATGGCATCCCGGATCCCCAGTTCATTGATGGACCGGAGAATGCCGCAGCAGCACCCGCAGCAGTTGCAGATGAAGAAATGTCCCTTTTCCACGTTGAGGGTCTGGTGGACAAGGCCGATTTCTTCACAGTACCGGATCAGTTCGTATGCTTCTTTCTTGGTAATGGGCCTGCCCCAGTGATAGTTGTCGAAAAGGCCCGGGACAGGAGCGATGGCCATGCAGACCTCCAGCGGCCTGTCGCAGCCGCGGCCCAGTAACCGCTGTTCCTTCCGGCACACGCACTCGCCGACGGCAAATGATTGCCCCTTTTCGATCAATGTCGAAACCTGCTCGTAGGGGAGCGTTTCCGTTTTGTCGGGAACGGTCGTTTCAACAGGGATCACGCGCGTCTGCTGTGGCTTTACCGCAAAGAACTGGTGTGAAAAGATCCTGTTGTATTCATTGCAGAGCCGCGCTAATTCCGCGTCCATCCTGTCGACCTGGTATTCATAGATGCCGACGGCCCAGGGCACCATTTTGAAGAGCTTGAGGGAACCGCCGTCGATGCCGAGTATCTGCCCGCGCTCCCGCCACATGGCGGTCAGCATCTCTTCAAGCCCTTCCAGCGGTCGTCCCGTCCGCTGGGCGATCTGTTGCGGTGTTTCGAAGGAGAGCCGCAGGTCACAGAACAGCTCCGCTTCTTCGGGGGTAAAAACTTTTTTTAGGATCTTCAGTTCGATGCCCGTCTCGGTTGCCGGAAAACCGTTGGGCAGCGTGTCAAGGACTCCGGCCAGTTTTCGATACACCTCTTCGCTCATGATGATTCCGCTCCTTTTCAGCTTTCAAAAGAACTTGATGTTCCAGCACTCAATCCCGTTGGCTATTTCGAAGATTCCACGTATTCCACGATCTTTTCTGCTATCGTATTGATGGTCTTTTCAAACTTTGAAACATCCCGTTCAAGGAGCGTGAAGCGGAACCCCGGCAGGGCGGTGAAAAAGGAGGTCAGCGGTACGACGCAGATGCCCGTCGCGGCCAGGAGGTAGTAAACGAAACGCTTGTCCTTTTCCATGCGGCCGTCGATTATCGTGTCGACGTAATCCTTGACGGCGGCATTCTCGATATGCAGTTTCTGTTTGCCATTCAGCACCGCATCGTTGAAGACGACGGTCATGTAAAAGGCCCCGTTCGTCCTGTTCACGACGGTGTACGGTACGTCCTTGAGGATATTGAAGGCGATATTCGACAATTTCTCGTAGTGGCGAGTCCGCTTGTTCAGATACTTGTGATATTCGGGGTGGCTCATGATGACGGGGATCGACATCTGCGGCAGGGTGGTGGAACAGACCTCGGACATCTTCTGCGTAAAGATGGTGTTGATGTACCGTGCGAAGGTCTCGTCCTTGTCGGCGTTGTATACCTCGATCCAGCCGCACCGCGAGCCGGGCCAGGGGAACTCCTTCGAGATCCCTTTCATGCTGACGGCGGGGACGTCCTCGATGACATCGGAGAGGGGAACGGTTTTCTGCCCGTTATAGACAAGATTCCGGTACGTTTCATCGAACACCAGGAAAAGGTCGTATTCCTTTGCGATGCGGACGATATCCCGGATGGTTTCCTCGGGGTACACGTATCCTGTCGGATTATCGGGGTTGATGACCAGGATCCCCACGATGGTATTGTGGCTCTTGACCTTGCGCTCCATTTCGGCGATGTCCGGCTGCCAGTTGTGATAGGGGTTCATGCGGTACGTGTTCGGCGGAAATGAAGCATGATGAACCTCTGCGAGCAGATGGGTGGAGTAGGTCGGTTCCGGCATGATGATGCGGGCGTCGATACGCATCGAACTGTAGGCGCGGGCGATGGCGTCGCCGAGACCGTTGAAGAAAATGATATCGTCCTTATGAAGTTTGTACTGTCCCCGTTTGTTGACCAGTTCTGCCAGGAACTCGCGGGTTTCGTCCATCCCCTTGGTCGGCGAATAGGCGAATGATGAATCGTTACTGATGATTTCCTTGACACAGTCCTTCATCCAGGCCGGTATTTTTTCCCCTTTTATGACGGGGTCTCCGATGTTCTCCCAGGTGATGCTGACACCGTTTTCCATCAATTTGTTGGCTACGCCCACGATATTTCGTATCTCATAGGTCAGGCCGGTCCCCGTTTTCGCGATGTCGAATCTCATAAAACCCCCAATGGATTTGCGATTTTTGACGAAATAGATTAATACAGTTCAATGAAAAAAGCCATGATAATTTTTATCCGTACCATTGCAATCGGCCGTTTCGTGCATACTATAGGGGGCAACCACTATTTTATTTTGGACGGTACGTGCACATAAGACGTCCGTGATGAAAGGGAACATGGAAAAAGAACAGCAACAGAAGGGGAACAACAACGGTAACCGGGAACGGGTTGAGATCGACATTCGTGAAATGGAGATAGACGACCTGGCAACAGTGTTTCACATGGGCGAGCAGCTCTTCAAGGCCAAGGATGTACCGAACCTCTACCGGACCTGGGATGAATATGAGGTCATCACGTTTTTCCAGGGCGATACGGAACTCTGCCTCGTGGCCGAGGTGGAGGGTCGTGTGGTGGGGTTTCTCCTGGGCACGACGGTGACCAAGAGCCGCTCCGCATGGAAGTACGGCCTCATGGCATGGCTCGGTGTCAATGCATCGTGCCGCCGTCACGGTGTTGCGAAGAAGCTTTTCGAGGAATTCAGGGATATCATGGAGGAACAGGGGGTCCGCATGCTTCTCGTCGATACCGAGGCCGACAATGAGGAGGCCCTGCGGTTTTTCGAGAAAATCGGCTTTGACAGTCCCGAGGAACATGTGTACCTGAGCCTCAACCTTGCAACGAAGAGGCGCCGGTCGAGAAAATTGAAAAAGAACAATGGAAACAACAGGCGTAAAAAGACATGACCAGGCGGGACCCGTCCAACCCCGAAGGCTCAGAAAGCTCCTGAAACGGATGATCGATATCTACAGTCCTTCGGGCAAGGAGGAGGAACTGCTTGCGTATCTTTCTTCCTACCTGAAACGCCAGGGGCTTCCGGTCATGCGGCAGGAGGTGGATGACAGCCGGTACAATATCGTGGTTCATCCGCCATCGGGTGATGCCTGTCTCTGCCTGGTGGGTCACCTCGATACGGTCGTAGCCTACGATCTTGATCAGTACGGGTATGACACGGAAGAAGACAGGGTGACCGGCCTGGGCGCGGCCGATATGAAGGGAGGGTGCGCCGCCATGATTGAGGCCTATATGGCGGCATGGGAAACCCTTTCCGGCAGGGTTCCCGCTGCCCTTGCACTGGTCGTCGGAGAGGAAGAGGACGGAGACGGCGCGCAACGGCTGGTCGAGGAATATCATTTTCCCTGGGCCATCATCGGTGAACCGACGAACCTCATGCCCTGCCTGGGGCATTACGGATATCTGGAGATCCAGCTGGTAACCAGGGGAACACGGGCGCATGCCTCGCTGGCAAACCGGGGGAAAAACCCCGTGGAGGCCATGCTCAGGGTCCTTCTTGCCCTGACCTCTCATATCGAGAAGAAACGGCCGAGGCTGGTCTGTAATATCCGTGAACTCTACAGTTCCCCCGCGGGGTTCGTCGTTCCCGACCGGTGCGAGGTCTGGATCGATGTACACATGCCTCATGACGCTCCCGTCGGGGCCATCACGGTGGAACTCGAGGAAGTGGTTGCGGAGGAACAGAAGAGGAATGCCGACCTGGAAACATCGCTCTCTTACAGCACTATCAACGCCGGCTATGATATTCCGGAAAAGGGTACACTCGTCCAGGTGCTGAAGGATGTTTTCAGGGAACGGTCCCTTCCCTGGTCGCCGCAGGTATTTCGCAGTCATTCCGATGCCGGCATCCTCTGGGAGGCGGGAATAAAGCCCCTGATCCTGGGACCGGGAGGTATCGAGCAGGCCCATGCTCCGGAAGAGTCGGTTTCCTTTGAAGAGGTCCTTCGGGCGGCCGTCCTCTACCGGGACTGTCTCGTCGCGTTGTCAACGAGGCAGGTGTGACCGGTCTTTGCTGGATTTAGCCGCGACCCGTCAGGTATTGAACCCACCAGCCCGGTTTCTGGCCTTGAGTACATACTCGACCAGGCATTTACCGAAATCTGATGCAGTTTTAATGTCTTCTTCATTTCCGACGTCCAAGTTGTTGAGATACTGCAGGTGCAGGACGTCTCCTTCGGATTGTTCGGGAACGATGCCGGCAAAGAAAAATCCCAAAAGTTCCAGTCGTGGTACTGAACTCTGCACTGCGGGATCGGCAAGCGGCAGCTCGACATAGATGGCGTCAATGTGCCGGAGACACAATTCCTTCTTGCGGAACGCAACCAATTGCTCAAGATCGGCCCCGAATCTGGTCACCTGAATGGAAGCAATTCCTAATTCCGCCATCACTCTGACATTCACCTCCGCATGCGGGCATTTGATGGCCTGTTCCCTTGAGTCATCCGCACTTATGATGGTGCGCTTCAATGTCCCGTGCCTGTATATGTCGCGGATAATAGCCTCGTGATGAAACGGCGGGTACACGTCCCTGGGCGGTTCTCCTCCCATACTTGTATAGAGGAGCATCGCCGTCCGGCGTAGCCCGGTCTCTTCCTCAATTTTTCTAAACACCATATCAGCAGGGAGAAACCCCAAGAGGACGCCCGTCTCGAATCCGCCGATGGCAAGACACGCTTTCTGGCTGTAGCTGTGGATGGTCACAGCTTCACTGTAAGTTCCGTTAAGCCCCTGTTTCTTTGCATAATCGATAAAGGAGTGAATCATCTGTCCCAGGAAACCATTGCCCCTGTAACGGGGGTCGACGACAGCCTGGCCTAATACGCCGATATGTGCATCTTTCCGGTTTCTCTGAATGGCTATGTGTCCTATGATCTCACCCTCGGGGTTCACGGCGACATAGGAAAGGAGCAGGCCGCTTTTCAGCAGTTCCTTCAGCCTGTCCGGATAGTAGATGTTATGGTTGGGATAGCTGTAACCATAGCAGCGGTAAATGCACCGGGCAAGGCCTACTGAATCCTCCGGCATTGTGGGCCGCACTGTTATGGGAATATCCGGGGACAATGCGGGAACCGTTGGTGATAGGACCTTCTCCTCTTGCGTTACATAGGCCGAGATATCCTGGAAGGGAAGATTTTTAATCAATTCAACGCGTTTGCCCTGATGTCCCCTGTTGAGGAAATGGACCTCGTCGATGAAGGCTTTCATCAGTATAACACCGAGGCTGGATCCCCGGCCGGTCTCGTATTTCATTAAATCGAAGGGGATACCCCGGTCGTCCACGGCTACGACCAGCTGTCCCGGCCTGCGCAGGATTGTTACATCATAGGTGCCGAGCTCATCGGGATCAAAGGCATGTTCGATAACATTGGTACAGGCTTCTTCCACCACCAGTTCAAAGTGCTGTGCCTCTTTCCCGCTTAATCCCAGTGTGATTGACGTCTCTCGTACCAGGCCCGTCACAGCGGGCAGGAATTCCACCTTCGCCATGATCGATATTCGGGCTATCTGCTGTTCTTCCTGTCTTCCGTTCATCTCTATCACAGCTTCATGAGCGTAACTTGTGGTGGTTGATGGTAGGCAACAAGTTGCTTTAACTCGATAAAAAACCGCCATTACGGAGAAAGAGCATAGGGTGGTCATGCCTGTTTGTCAATGGTAAATCGCCTCTCCGGACATTGACAATATTTTTATATTGCATTCGCGATTTTCTATGTTACAATACAAAACCTATTTCTGTAAGAAAATGAGGGTAGAGGGGTGAAATGAGAAAGAAGAGACATCAATCCATCCTTACATATATCATGCCGGCACTGATGGTGTGTCTCTTGGCCATTCTTTTCACGATTGTTCCGGCGTCGGCCCAGATGGCCCTGATGAGCGATGAAGACCTTGAGGGTGTCTATGCCATGGGTTTTTCCACCTTCAGTGTGACCAACGGGGTGGCGAACGCGACTTTCAACGTGAACGCCGCCATTTACGCCGATATCGACTCCATCAAGCTTGGCTACCACGACGAATATAATTACAAGGACCCCAACCCGGGATTCGGCTGGGATGAGGACTGGACCGACGCGGAGCTGGGGACCTCCAGTCAGGACCTTGTCCTTGAAAGTGTTTATATAGAGGCGAAGTTCACCAATATCGATAATCCGGCGACCCGCCAGCTTGAATACGTCAAGATCGGGTTTACCAACGTAAACGGCGATATCAGCGCCGATTTCAATTCCTTCAGCGGATACATCGATGATTCCGATGATGGAACGCCCGAGGTGAACGGCCACGGACTGAACCTTGGATCAAAAACGATCACCTCGACGAATTCGGAATTCTACCTGAAGCTTTCGGCGAGCGGTGCCGGCAAGGGCTGGACGGTCTACTTCGACAAGGCCACGGTCAACTGACCTGGGTGGCTCACATTAAAAACAGATTATTATGTGGTGCTTTCCGTGAAGGGGAGCACCTTTTTTTGTCGGAGGTGGATTTTTTTTAAATTTAAAGGAGATGGATCACTTGCGGGAAATGGAGGAAATGAAACAGCCGCCCCCGCCGCTGTCTCCCGAGGAACCTGAGGGAAGCCTGAAGGAAGCCGCAATGGTGTGATCCGCCTGGATATTTTCAAAAGTATAGGTATCGACGGCGCCGACCGAAGAGCCGTCGACCAGGACATCGGCTATTCGATATCCCGCATCCGGCGTTATGGTAAAGGTCTGATCGGTGCCCTCGATCACCCGGACCGTTCCCGCGGGGGATATGGTCCCGTTGCTTCCGGAGGTGGCCGTGATGGTAAAAGCCCCGGCGATGGGTCCGGTCTGGTATATCTTCAGCCGGGTGGCGGGATCACCCACCAGGTGGAACATCTCGACAATGTCCGCCGATTCCCCCCGGACATAGGATGCGATCTTTGCTTCCGTCGTGATGGAACCGATGATATTGTCCTCACCGTCGAATATTCTCGAGAACAGTTCCCTGTTCAGGATTTCATAACTGCTGAGGTAGGCGAGGCCGCTTGGTGAAAAGGTGGCGATAGCCCCCCCGTTCGAGGTGATCACGAATTCTTCCCCAAGGGAATACTGGTAGGGCTGTGCGAAATATCCGTTGAGGCAGTCCAGGGCGATGACAAAGGCGAGGGTCTCGGCGTTTTCAAGCGTTTTTACATCAAAGGACTCGAAAATGAATTCATCGGTGAACGTCGGACCGCCACCCCAGCGGGTGAGATCGCCGTGCCCCACGTAATTGGTCAATAATACCCCTTCTTCCATGATTTCGATGATGTCATCGGTTACCCCGTTCACCCCGGCATAGCTTGCCGCGTATATCTTGCGGGTGGTGAAGCCCTCCGGGAGACCGTTGGCCAACTCGTCATTGAGGACCTCAAAGGATATGTCGTCATCATCGGCGACGAACAGGACCTGGCGCGGCTCATAGTCCGCCGCCAGTTCATAGCCGGTGATCTTGTTGATCGTCCTGGCCACATCGGCGGCTGTTGCGCCGGGTATCCTTCCGATATACATTTCGGGGATGATATCATCTCCTTCGAGGCACACGTACCAGTTGTCTGACGGGGTCAATCCAAGTTCTTCCGTGATGGTGAGATGCACGGGAACCCGGTTCATCTTTCCTGTTCCAAAATAATCGCGGTAGTCGATGGAGGCATCACCGACGAGGAAGACATACCGGGGTGCCGGGCGCTGCCAGTTCTCGTAGGCATATTGAATGAACTCCTTTACCGCCGCGGGATCGACTATGCCTTCATTGAATTGGCCGTATATGTCCTCCACGGAAACCGCCCGTACCCGAAGTCCCTGGAGCTCACGAAGCTCCAGAACAGGTTCGACGGCGTCGAGAAAGTCTTCCGCCGTGATCAGGATGTAGTCGGCACCGTTGTTCGGATCGGTCAGGGTGTCCGCGTACCGGCAGGCGATGCGCTCCGGTGTTTTGACGCCGCTGCCGGCGGTGACGTGGAACGTCGCGGTCTCTTGCACGATGGCGTCAAAGAGAACCGAAAAGGAGCCTCCCTCGGCGGTGACGCTCATGTCTTCTATCTTCCGGGGGGATGCCGGGTCGCTGATGTCGAGGACACTGATCTCATCATCACCGAGGTTCGATACTTCAAAGGTGCGAGTTGACCCTGTTCCTGCGGCGGAAAAGGGCAGGACATCGCTGTCGGCCTCCAGGTCTCGCCGGTACGTTATGTCGATCCAGTTGAAATAGACGATGTCCGTCTCTGCCCCCGTATCACCAGGCAGTTCCAGCTTCAACGCGTTCGCCCCTTCCTCAAGAAGCGTTCCGGCGATGGTGATCTCATGGAGGTATTCCTCTTCCCCGTCCCAGAAGATGTCACCGATGGCCGTCCCGTTCAGGGATATGTGCACGTGATGGTCCAGATCGATCCAGGTGTTCGACCGTCCTCTGAAGGATATGAGTGCCGTCGCATCACCGGTCCCCGCCGTGGGTGACGGGATGGTCAGGGTGTATTGAACGGTGACCGGGGCCGTCAGTTTTTCCCGGAACCAGTAGTCGCTTTCCGGAGCACCCGGTGTCTCGGGCCACATGACATGATTTTCTTCGAAATGGACCGTGTAGTTCGCCGACGTGACCGGTTCTCCCGACGGCGCTCCGCTGATGCCGGTGATCATCGGCCCGGCGGTACCGCTCCAGGTAAGCCGATAGACGTTGGTTCCCGTGAATTGCGTATCCAGGGCTTCGCCGTAGAATTCCAGGTAATCGCCGGGAGCAAGGTATGACCCCGCGGCGACGATTGAGACCGCCGAATCGATCCCTCTCTGAGTAAGCCGTATCTGAGAGACAGGTATAACAGAGGGGTCCACCCCAGCCGTTTCGATGTTTTCACAGGTGACGCGGTACAGGCCGTTCTCGCTGACAAACAGGTCGACTCCCGTGACCGCCTCTTCCTGCCCTCTCGATGCCGCCGGCGAAAGAAGAAGGATCGCGCATACAAGATAGGCTGTGATCTTCCGTATCATCAGAGTCCTTCGGTGTGTTTTCAGACAGTAAAAAGGTTTATAATTCTAACATGTGGCCGGGAATAATCAACCGATAATTTCCCTTTTCCCTTTCTTCTTGACAGGTTCCCCGCTTCCCCGGTAGATTTCCATGAACATACCAGCGAGCGAGGAGCGGAGCATGACACAGGAAATACGCATCGGCATCATCGGATACGGAAATATCGGCAGGGCCGTTGAAATGGCAGTTAAACAGAATCCTGATACGGTATGTGCGGGAATCTACACTCGACGCGAGCCGTCGAAGCTGGAAACGTACTATCCCGAAACACTGGTTTTCCCGCTGGAGGAAGCACAGAAGCATGCCGGCGGCATCGATGTGGCGATCCTCTGCGGGGGGTCTGCCACGGACCTTCCGGAACAGGGACCGAGATTAGCGGCGCTTTTCAATACCGTGGACAGTTTCGACACCCACGCGCGTATACCGGAATATTACGCCGCTGTCGACCGGGCGGCCCGGGAGGCAGGAACGACGGCCGTCATTTCCACGGGTTGGGACCCGGGCCTGTTTTCCCTGATGCGGGTTATCGAGGATTCCGTCCTGCCCGTGGGTGAGAGCTATACCTTCTGGGGGCCCGGCGTGAGCCAGGGGCATTCCGATGCCATACGACGGGTGGAAGGTGTGACGGACGCCCGGCAGTACACGATACCCGTAGATAAGGCGGTCGATGCCGTTCGAAGGGGTGAAGCTCCGAAATTCACCTCTCGTGAGAAACATTTCCGTGACTGCTATGTGGTCGCTGAAGAAGGGGCCGATCTTGACAGGATCGAAAAAGAGATCACGTCCATGCCGTATTATTTTTCGGATTACGACACGCGGGTGACCTTCATATCACGGGATGAAATGCGGGAAAAACACGCGACCATGCCCCATGGCGGCTTTGTCATGAGGACCGGTGCCGATGACGCAGGCAACCGAAGCATCATCGAGTTTTCACTGAAGCTTGCAAGCAACCCGGGATTTACGGCAACCGTCCTCGTGGCATACGCCCGGGCGGCCTGGCGCCTGAACGGGGAGGGGAAAACGGGTGCCCTGACCGTCTTTGACATCGCGCCGGCCTATCTCTCGGCACGGACCCGGGAGGAGTTGATCAAGAACGAACTCTAGGCCGGCGGACGGAGCGTGGGCAACGAACGGGGATGATCAAGGGACCTGCTGAGCGAATAGAGAAGTTGTTTTGTCACTTTTTTAAGAACGTGGGAGGGAACCATGAAAGGGAAGAGTGGATACACCGGGAAAATCCTGAACGTCGATCTGGACGGGGGAACCATGTCAGAGGAAACGATTCCCGATGAGATTTACGAGAGTCATCTTTCGGGAATGGGCCTGGCCGCCGCCCTGCTTTACGACCGGATCCCCGCCGGGGCAGACCCGCTGGGGCCGGACAATATCCTCGGTATTGTTTCAGGTCTTCTGACCGGCACGGGAAGTTTCTTCACGGGACGGTGGATGGTGGTGGGAAAATCGCCCCTCACCGGTGGCTGGGGAGACGCGAACTGCGGTGGAAGCTTCGCGCCGGCCATCAAGCGGTGCGGGTACGACGGCATTTTCTTCCGCGGTATCAGTGAAAGACCCGTGTATCTGCTGGTGAAGAATGGAACACCACAACTCCGTGACGCCGCGCATCTCTGGGGAATGGACGCCGTGGAAACCGAAGAGTTGCTCATCGAGGAGCACGGAAACGGTGCCCGCGTGGCCTGTATCGGTCCCGCCGGTGAAAATCGTTCCCTTATATCAGGTATATCGAACGACCGGGGACGGCTTGCCGCCCGTTCCGGCCTCGGTGCCGTGATGGGTGCAAAGAGATTGAAAGCGGTGGTTCTTGCCGGGAAGGGACGGATTCATGCCCATGACCCCGATGAGATGAAGCGGCTCAGTGCGGCCTGCAACAAGTGGGTGCGGTTTCAGCCGCCCTTCGTATCGGGTCCGTTCACCGCGAAGATCGGTGCCCTGCTTCGCGTCATGCCCACACAAATGGCACAGGACGGCATGCTCTTCAAGATCATCCTCAAGAAGTGGGGAACGGCCTGCATGAACCAGATGTCCATCGAGATGGGCGACTCGCCTATCAAGAACTGGACGGGGAGCAACAGGGATTTCGGCACCGACAGGTCGAAGCCCACGAATCCCGATGCGATCATCGAGAGGGAACGGATCAAGTATCACTGTTATTCCTGTCCCCTGGGATGCGGCGGCATCTGCACCATGGAGGGGAAATACACCGAGACCCACAAGCCGGAATACGAGACGATCCTTGCCTTGGGCGGGCTCTGTATGAACGCCGATGCGGACAGCCTCTTTGAAATGAACGAGATGCTCAACAGGGCCGGCATGGACACCATATCGGCGGGAAGCACCGTGGCCTTCGCCATTGAATGTTATGAGCGGGGGATCATTACGAAAGAAGATACGGGCGGTCTGGAATTGACCTGGGGAAATGCACCGGCCATAGTGGAGCTTGTTCAGAAAATGATCACCCGGGAGGGTATCGGCGATCTCCTGGCGGACGGGTCGAAATTTGCCGCTGAGCGGATCGGAAAGAATTCCGCTGCGTTCGCCATGCATGCCGGCGGCCAGGACCTGCCCATGCATGACGGCCGGAACGATCCGGGGTTCGCCCTCCACTACAGCGTGGAACCAACGCCGGGCCGGCATACGATAGGGGCCCAGCTGTATTACGAGATGTTTCAGCTCTGGAGGAAGGTGAAGGACCTTCCAAAGGCGCAGATGCTCTACAGCAAGGACAGGAAGTTTGAGACGGGTGAGGACAAAGCGATCAAAGCCGCCGCGTGCAGCAAGTACGTGAACGTCATGAACGGGGCGGGCCTGTGTCTCTTCTCGGCCTTTCTGGGCGCGCACCGGCTTCCCCTCTTTGAATGGTTGAACGCGGCTACGGGGTGGAACAAAACGGCGGAGGAATACCTGGAGATCGGAGAACGGATCCAGACGCTCCGCCAGGCCTTCAACATCAAGCACGGCATAAAACCGCGGACCTTTGTGATCCCTAACCGCGCACTGGGAAAGGAACCGCTTTCCGAGGGAGCGAACAAGAGCCGCACCGTCGATATCGAGCCCATGATACGTGATTACTGGCGGCTCTTCGGCTGGGACGAGACCTCGGGAAACCCAAAGGAGGAGAGCATAAAGCGGCTCGGGATAAAACAATAACGATAAAACAGGGGGTTGCCATGTCATATAGCATCACTGATAGTTGCAATGGCTGCGGGGCCTGTGCACGTCTGTGCCCCGTTGACGCTATTCACGGTGAAAAAAAGGAAAAACACCGGATCGACAAACTGCTCTGCATCGAATGTGGCGCCTGCGGCAGGGTCTGCCCCGAGGGGGCGATCCTCGACGCCGCCGGCAACCCCTGTACCATGATCAAGCGGTCCCAGTGGGAAAAGCCGCGATTCGACAGGAAGATATGTACCTCCTGCAACATCTGTATCGATGCCTGTCCCGTGGGATGCCTTGATCTGTCGGAGCCCGATGACAGGAAAGATCCCCATGGATATCCCTGCATGAAGGTTGAAAAGGCCTGCATCGGCTGCGGCTTCTGCGCCGCGGAGTGCCCTGTCGGGGCCGTGACGATGGCGGTGGAGTAACAGCAGGATGCCGAAAGACACGAAAAAAACCCGGGCAATGACACCGCCCGGGTTTTTTCATTTGATTTCCTGATTCCGGCGACTTACCAGACGGCGCCGGCTTCATCGGCCATATCGTATTCGACGAGCACCTCTTTCACCGGTATGGCCTTTTCGGGATCGATCTTCATCAGTTCGTAGAACCGCTGCTTCATCCCTTCGAAATTGATCTCCACCCCTTCGGGTTCACCATCCGTGGCCGGCTCCAGCATCCGTTTCGTCAGTTTGTCGTCGTCGGCGGTGCGGCCGAAACGATAGTTGATCATCCGTTTGAGATAGAAGACACGCCTGCCTGCGCGCATCATTTCCTCGGCATCCCACTCGTAGCCGGGAACGATGTTGAAAAGTTCAACCCACTCGGGAATGGTCACTTCCGCATCGGCGAACTGGCAGAAACAGGCGCTGTTCTCGATGGCACCGAAGGCCACCATGTCCACGGCGGCTTCCGCCTTGTTCTCGTCGGTCCTCGGTTCCAGTTCATACTCGAACCCGATCTCCGGGTAATATCGGGCCCCCATCTCGGCAAACAGCATGGGATCTGCCACGTGACAGGCACCACGGGCTTCCACGGCATAGGTCAATGCCATGCCGTGACCGCCGCCCCGGGGATCATGCATGGGGGCTTCAAGTCCCTTGGCGTGAACGGTATAATCCGCTCCCTTGCCGATCTTTTTTGAGGCTGCGACGCTGCCGTTGGCAAGAAGCTCACCAAGTTTTCCCTCACGTGCTGCTATTTTGGGAAGGATCACGTCGATGACCGTTTCCAGATCACCCCAGTTCAGTTCGACACCGTCGGTATCATCCTTTGTCAGGTCACCCTTTTCGAAGGCCTCCATTGCCCAGGCGATGGTCCCGCCTGTTGAAATTGTGTCGATGCCGAGATCGTTGCACAACCTTCCGGCCTTGCAGGTGGCGGCAAGGTCGATGGAGCCGATAAGCGTTCCGAAGGAAACGATCGTTTCATATTCGGGGCCGGGACCTTCCGGAATGGCCCAGGGGCCTTCCTTGACCTCGACGATTCGCTTGCAGGCGATGTTGCAGTATGCACAAGCGCCCCGCTTGGTAAGGTAGGTTTCCGTCAGGGTGCTTCCCGTAAGGGCGTCGGCCGCTTCCTCCCAAAAATTGGATGTCCAGTTCCTGATGGGGACGTCACCGGCATACATGCCGCCGATGAGATTGGCGGCCGTCCCGTTCTCATGAAGAACATCCGAGGCGAGGGCTTCCCGTATCTTCGGATTCAGTTCCTTGCGAAGTTCTTCGAAGCGTTCGGGATCGACCAACTCCATCTTTTTCTTGCTCGCCTTTACCACGATAGCCTTGAGGTTCTTCGAGCCCATGACGGCCCCGAATCCCGCACGGCCGGTGGCATGATGTCCCTCGTTGAGAATGATGGAATACCGCACCAGGTTTTCACCGGCCGGACCGATGACAAGCGTACGGTATGCCTTGCCGAAGCGCTTTTTCAGGGACTCGGTCACTTGCGTCGCTCCCTGTCCCCAGTACTCCGAGGCATCGAGGATTTCGATCTTGTCATCCTCGATCAGGAGCAGTGAGGGCTGTGCCGCCTTGCCCGTCAGTATGAATCCGTCATATCCCGCGTAGCGCAGCTCAGGTGCGAGGAAGCCGCCGCAGGAGGAATCACCCCAGCCACCCGTGAGGGGTGACCTGCCCGCGGTGCTGTGGCGGCTTGCGCCGGAAAGCTTCAGCCCGGCGAAGGGACCGTTCATGAAGAGAAGCATCGCTTCCGGTGAAAGAGCATCGGCATCGAAATTCCCCCGTTCCCAGAAGAGCTTCGCCGCCAGCCCGCTCCCGCCTATATACTTTGTATAGTATTCTTCGGGTAATTGTTCCACCTTCACGGTACCGGCGGAAAGATCTACGTCGATTATCTTTCCCGTATTGGCTTTCATGTTCAACACCTCATAGAGTCTACTTCAGGATTATGCCTTCTTTCCCCTCATCTTTCAGTACCTTGACGTACAGTTCGGCGACCTTCTTGAGTTTCGGGGCGAGTTTCAGGAGTCCCGTGGCCGAACCCTTCACCCTGATCTTCTTTCTCGTGATCGCCATGACGGGATTGAGCTTGTTCGACCAGGAGCGATGGGCGTCATCCGCTGAGAGACTCATGGTCAGGTCCGGTGCATCGGCGGGTTTGCCGGGACCGGTCTTGAGATCACCGCCGCGGCAGTCGACCCAGAAGGAACAGTTCGGTCCGTCCTGGGTGTAATCGAACCAGATGAGCTGGTTCACTTTCTTCAATCCGCCCGACAGATCAGCATCTTTGAATCCTTCTTCAAAAAGTTTCACAAACATTTTGATGGGTTCATTTTCGTCCTTCCAGTATTCCATGGTTCTCCTCCTTTGTTTTATGTGTTTGCGCCGCTAAAACGCTTTCAAGTACAGGTTGCGAATGTCCTCTTCCTCCAGGTAACGCGGGTTATAGCTGATCTGTGAATCACCGGCTGCCAGTTCGACGAGGGCCTGGAGTTCATCCGGGTCTTTGGGGATCTTCAGGTCCGTCAGCGTGTCCGTCAGGCCCACTTCCTTCTTGAGGTCTTTTACAGCCTTTACGGCAGCCATGCCGGCATCAACGGGATCCATGCCCGCCACATCGATACCCATGGCGTCGGCGATCATGAGAAATTTCAGGGGCGCTTCCTCCACATTGAATTCCATGACGATGGGAAGCATGATGCCGTTGCCCAGACCATGGGGCACGCCGTACTTGCCGCCCAGGGCATGGGCCGTGGAATGAACAGCGCCGGTCATGGTATTGCCGAAACACAGACCCGCCATGCTGCTGGCGATGAGCATGTTCCCCCGTGCTTCAATGTTGTCCGGTTCCTTCACGGCAAGGGGCAGGTACTTGAAGATGAGCCTGATGGCATGGAGCCCCAGGCCGTCGGCGATGGGTTCCGCGGCGGTGGATGTGATGCCTTCGACGGCATGTGTCAGAGCGTCCATGCCCGTAAAGGCCGTAATCTTCGCGGGGAGCGCCACGGTCAGTTCCGGATCGAGCATGGCGATATCCGCGTTGAAGGGATGACTGACCCCCAATTTTACGCCGCTTTCCGTATCCAGGACAACCAGGGCGTTCGTGATCTCACTCCCGGTTCCCGCCGTCGTGGGAAATACAATGTGGGGCGGCAGCGGCTTTGCCCCTTCCCAAAGAGCGGCCTGGTCCGCCAGCGGCTGGAAGTCGTCGACCTTCCTGCCAATCATGATATTCACGGCCTTTGCCGTGTCCATGACACTGCCGCCGCCGACGACAACCATGCAATCGGCGCCGCTTTTGCGGTAGAATTCGGCTCCCTTGTTGATGATGTCGATCCGGGCGTCCTGGACTATATCATCAAATATGCCGACCAGTTCCAGTTCTTCGGAACTCCGGATCGCCTCGGCCACCATGTCGGCGACGCCGGCGTTCACGAGTCCCTTGTCCGTGTACATGACGACTTTCGATCCGCCCAGCTGGCTCATCTCAAAGCCGATCTCGGCCCTGACACCCGGCGAGTACATTATCCGGGGTCTGTTGTACCAGGAAAAAAACGGTTCAAAGGCAATGTCCGGGTACTTCATATCCCTCCCTCCTAATTGTAATGATGTTATGAAATTGTAGCCACAAGGCGTAAGTTAGCCGAATTTTGGCGAAACATCAAGAAAGAACTAACACAGAAAGAACTAACACATATATGTGAAACACAGAAAACGGGGGTCAGGGATCGGGAATCGTGATTCGGGGAATCGTGATCCGTAATCCGTAATTCATAATCCGGAAATCATCTGACCGTTTCACCGCTTCACGCCTCACCCCATAATCGGTCTTGACAAAAACGATATACTTTTTTTATAGTGCCCCATCAGCAGCCGGTCGGTGTGCTGAACGCTTACGGATGGATGTGAGGAAGAGGGGTGTGAATCCCCCGCTGCCGCGCAGCCGTGAAAGGAACGAAAACCCGAGACGCCACTGTCCGCCCCGTGCGGATGGGAAGGTGGGTGAGTAGGGAGCCTGAAGCCGGAATACCGGTCCATCCGAGAACCTCGCGGGAGGGATCGTTCCATGTATCCTCTGTTTCACAGGGAAGTTGAAAAACAGGACAGAAGAGAAGGGTTCAGCGACGAGATGTCCCATGGCTTCCTCCCCGTTTCGATGAGGGAGGGGTCTTTGTGGGTGACGGAGCGATCGTAACCAAAGCTCGGGTGATGCGGGTCTCCCTGGGGCTCCTCTTTCTGTATGGGGCCGTGGTGGTCGTTTCTCTTCTTGTCGGCACTGCTAAGGTGGATGTCGGGACCGGATGCGCTGGGCTGCTTTGTGCCCTCCGTCAGGGAGGGTTCGACGCGGTGCCACCGGAAACGATGATCCTTTTCTCCATCCGCCTTCCCCGCATAATCTTTGCCGGTATAGTGGGCGCGTCCCTCTCGATAGCGGGCGTCCTGTTCCAGGGCCTGCTCCGGAACCCCCTGGCGGAACCTTTCATTCTCGGTATTTCCGGCGGAGCTGCCGTTGGAGCCATAACGGCGATCATTATCGGTGCCGGGTGCTGCGCTCTCGGGATTCCCCTGCTTGCCTTTCTGGGTGCCGCCGCGACGGTGGGGGTCGTTTTCATAACGGGAAGGCGCAACGGGCGGCTGGAGCCGAACACGCTTCTTCTGGCGGGCGTCATCATCAATGCCTTTTTTTCCGCACTCATCATGTTCTTTCTTTCCATCAGCGCCGTTGCGGACCTGCACAGTATGACCTTCTGGCTCATGGGAAATCTTGGGCTGGTCGGATGGGGAGAGATACTGACGGCACTGGTGTTCCTCTGTTGCGGGGCGGCGGTCAGTTGCCGGTACGGGCGTTCCCTGAACCTGATCGTCACCGGTGACGACACGGCCCTGCATCTTGGTGTCAATGTGGAGCGGACCAAAGTGATCCTCTTCGTCGCCGGATCGCTCATGACCGCCGTCGCCGTCGCCTTCGCGGGGATCATCGGCTTTGTCGGTCTCATCATACCGCACATGATGCGGCTTATGCTGGGGTCGGATCATCGTCTTCTTTTGCCCGCCTCCTTTCTTTTCGGAGCGTCGTTCTTGGTGATCGCCGACACGGTGGCGCGCAGCATTCTTCCCTACACGGAACTTCCCGTGGGTGTCGTGACGGCGCTTTGCGGGGCGCCCTATTTTCTCTATCTGCTTCGCAGCAGGGCGGGTGTGTCATGAAGATGGTGGATGCGCACAACCTATGGTTTCGTTACGGGGATGAGTGGGTCCTCCGGGACGTTTCCCTTTCCGTTGAGCAGGGCGCGTTCGTGGGGATACTGGGACCCAACGGTTCGGGGAAAACGACGCTTCTCCGCGTGCTCGATGCCGCGCTCGTCCCGCAGAAGGGCGGCGTGATGGTCGCGGGCAGGGACCTTTCAGGCATCCGGCGAAGGGAACTGGCGCGGCTGATCGCCGTGGTTCCCCAGGAAATGCCGTCAGTGTTTCCCTTCAGGGTCGGGGAGATCGTTCTTATGGGACGGGCGCCGCACTTGAGGCCGATGGAGTTTGAGGGTCCCCAGGACCTTGAAAAGGCACGGCGTGCCATGGAGGTCACAGAGATCGTTCACCTGCGGGATCGTTTCATGAACGAACTGAGCGGCGGGGAAAAACAGCGGGTCCTGGTCGCCCGCGCACTGGCCCAGGAACCGGAAGTTCTTCTCCTGGACGAGCCCACGGCCTACCTGGACCTCAAACACCAAGTGGCCCTGCTGCAACTTCTGACCGAACTGAACCGGAAGGAGCGACTGACGGTCATCGCTGTGACCCATGACCTCAATCTGGCATCGCTGTACTGTGGTCGGCTCGTGCTTCTCAAGGAGGGATACCTTTACCGGGAAGGCAGTCCCGGGCAGGTCGTTACGGAAGAAACGATCAGGGAGGTATTTGGAACGCCCGTTTGTGTCGACGGGCATCCCCACTCGGGAACGCCCCGGGTAACGGTATTACCAGAATGAACCAACGACAACCGGTATACGTGAAAAAGGAGAATACCATATGAAACGTGCAGTGAAATGGGTCGTACCGATGCTGATACTTTTCCTTACCATTGTGCCGGCGCCGGCGCAGACAAGGGACGAACCTGCCGTGATCCTTGATGAAATTGTCGTGACAGCAACAAAGACGACGGAGGTGCGGAAGGATGTTCCCAATGCCGTTATTATTGTCGACGATCTCGATATCGCCGAATTTCCCGGAAATTCCCTCGGTACCGTCCTGGCGAATGATCCCGGCATCGATCTGAGGACCTATGGGGATTATGGCGGAGCAGGCGAAGAGATCCATATCCGGGGAATGAGCGGCAACGCTTCACAGGTCTATGTGAACGGCATCAGTGTGAATTCACCCTCTCTGGGACTTGCTGATGTAAGCAGGATCCCGCTGAACAGTGTTGAGAGGATAGAGGTCGTCAAGGGTTCGGGTTCGCTTCTCTATGGTTCGGGTGCCATGGGAGGGACGGTGAATATCACGACCAAAGGACCGCGCCGTGATCGGATGGACCTGAAGGCGGAAGCGGGGTACGGCACGGAAAACACCTGCCGCCTGTCCGTGGAACAGGGCATGTTCGTCACCGATTCGTTCGGCTACTATCTGACGGTAAGCAGACATGAAACGGACGGGTTTCGTGACAACAGCGATCTCGAGCACAACGATGTCTCGCTGAAACTGGTATATGACGGGGGGGACATGCTCGCCGTCAGCCTCTACGGGGACTATGTCGACCGGGAGTACGGCAGCCCCGGCGTCAAGCCGCCCGAGGGGACACAGGCGTTTTCCGTCAACGGGGTTCGCGTGTATAACGACGAGGCCGCAAGCCTTCTTGACCACGCCGGCGACGAGGACGGAAACCTGGGAATGCAGATCGTGAGCAGCCCCCTGGAGTGGATGGAAATTACTCTCAGGGGAAGTTTCTCGTCACTGGAAAGCTATAATTACTCCCGATACTATGATTCATGGGCGGGAGACCTTCCGGGTACGGAAAGCCGGGTCGCGAATGACGTGAGCGACGGGGAGGCCCTGCTGGAGCTGACGCCTGTCGGGGGTTTTTCCCTGCTGACGGGAGTGGAGTACCGCGATATCGAGTGGGAGAGCAGAACGGACACTCTCGACGGACAGGGGGGAAAACTGAGCGAGGTGAAAGAAAACGCCGATGTCTATACGAGAGGGGTCTTTTCCGAGATGCAGTACCGCCCCTGTTCATGGTTCAAGCTCCTGGCCGGCGCGAGGCACGAGCAGCATTCCGTGTTCGGATACGCGGTCGTTCCCCGCTACGGGCTGGTGTTCAATCCTCTCGAGCATACGGTCCTGAAGGCGAGTTACGGGGGACATTTCAACGCGCCCACACCCAACGACCTTTTCTGGCCCGATGACGGGTACACGAAAGGTAATCCGGAACTCAAGCCGGAAACGGGCTGGCATACGGATGTGACCATCGAACAGGCCCTGTTCGATGACAGGCTCTTTGTGACCCTTACCTATTTCGGCTGGAAGATCGATGACAAGATCCAGTGGGGTCCCGACTCCGCGGGTGTCTGGACACCGCAGAACCTGCGCAAATACACTGCAAAGGGGCAGGAAGTGGGCGTAAAGCTCGGACCATTCAGCAATATGACGGTGGCATTGAATTATACGCACACCGACGCCGTGGAGGAAAACAGGGACTATACCCGCCAGGACTACGGATGGCCGCCGCTGCTGCCAGCAGATTTCCGGTATACCTGGGTCGAGCGCCGTGCCGCCTTGACACCGGAGCACCTGTTCAAGGGCACGCTGACCTGGTGGACCGATTTCGGGACGACGGTAACGGTCGTCGCGCGGTTCGTGGGGGACCGGTTGTGGTACAGAACCGAGACCGACGGCACCTATCCCGATACGAAGACCGTGGAATACGAGCTTGACGCATACTGGACGGCGGATTGCAGGATACAGCAGCGGCTGAATGATCATTGGCTGCTGTCGCTTCAGGGAAACAATATCTTCAACAAGGGATATGATACCTACTACGGGATATTTTATGACTCAACTGGAGCGGGAACGGTCTGCGGGTTTCCGGGCGCGGGGAGGTCGGTGTATGCGAGCCTTACTTATGATTTTTGACGACTTCGTAAGAAGTCCTCATATGCTGCGTTGCGCTTTTCCGCATGACACTGCAAAGGAGGAGATGAACTCATGATCGATTATTTTTACCGGGGTGGACCGGTCATGTATCCGCTCCTGTTCTGCTCGCTTGTTTCTCTGACGATCATTATTGAACGGTCCCTGTTCTGGTTCCGGGAGCGGCATCGCGGCGATGCCGCTCTTCGGGACCGGTTCATGAAAATGATAGAGAGGAATGATCTCGAAGAGGCGCGGCGAATCACCGCCGGGACCCGAGATTTCATCATCAGTGTCCTTGTCTGCGGCCTGGTGCACCGTGAATTTTCCATGCGCGACGCCCTCCAGATGGGTGCCGATGAGGAGATCGCCCGCATGCGCCGGTACCTGCCGGTCCTTGATACGATGATAACGCTCTCACCGCTTCTTGGCATTCTGGGGACCGTGGTGGGCATCATTTCCTCATTCACCATGCTGGGAGAGGTGGGCGTCGAGAATCCGGGGCTTGTCACGGTCGGGATCGGTCAAGCCCTTATAACGACGGCCTTCGGTCTTATCATCGCCATCTTCAGCCTGATACCGTATAACTATTTCCAATCCCGGATAGAACATGCGGTCAGGGAAATTGAAAAATACGGTACCAGCCTCGAGATCGTCGTGGACCGGAATAAAAACGGGGTAAGGGTAACATGAAAGTTCACCGGTTCCATACAGCGAAGCCGCGAATAGAAATGATCCCCCTTATGGATGTCATCTTTCTGCTCCTGGTCACCTTTATTTTTTTCTCCATGGCCATGACCGTTCAGCGGGGAATTACCGTGGATTTGCCGGCGGCCGCGACGGCCTCGGTCCGTCTTGATGAATGCACGGTGATATCCGCCACGAACGACGGCAGGGTCATGGTCGACGGCGTCGATGTCGCCATGAATGAAGTGTATCAGGTCCTTTTCCGCCTTCATGAACGATGTCCGCAGCGGACCGTGGTCATTGCCGGTGACAGAAAGGCCCCGTACGAAACAATTGTTTTTCTCCTCGACGAGGCGCGCAGAGCGGGGATATCGTCGATATCGGTGGATACGAAATGTCTGCGGGATTAAGAGGGGACCTTGTCGCGGCGGCACTGGGGGCATTCCTGATCCACGGGCTCGTGGCGGTGCTTCCGGCCGGTCCACCGCCCTTTTCCGTGTCTGAGAGTTCCCACGCCGACAAGCGTCTTGAATTATCTCTCGTTTCAACTTATAGAGGAACGGAAACGGTCCGGCGGACGACTGATGCCGTCGCACCGGTCGCGCTGTCTCCTCCGGTGCGTCGCGAACCGGAAATACCGGAGAAGCGCGAGACGCCGCTCGTTGAGAAGAACGTTGGGAAGAACATTTCCAACGCCCCGCTCCCTGAACGAGCCGTCGTGGCTGATGGGGTGACCGGTGGAAGTGATGATACCCGTAGACCCGTCGTCACCGGTGACCTGAAGGGACCGGTTGAAAGGGATGTTACTGAGATTCCTCCCCGCTACCGGCGTGCCCCGGCGCCTCCTTACCCGGAGGCATCCCGCCGGCGTGGACAGGAGGGAGTGGTCGTCCTTTCCGTGGAGGTCCTCGCCGATGGTTCCGTGGGGCATGTGGAGATCAGGAGATCGTCGGAACACGCCTCGCTCGATGATGCGGCACTCCGGGCCGTGCGGGAATGGGTCTTCGAGCCCGCCCGTGTGGGAGGCGAGCCCGTCGCCCGATGGGTGGAGATCCCCCTGCGATTTACGCTGCGAGACGCCGGGAAACCATGAGAAGAAAAAGAATCATCCATATCGTCATCATATTCTGTATCGCGACAGCCGCGCTTGCCCCCCCGGCGGTCGACCGCGCCGAAGCAGTTTCATCGCGTACATATTACCTCCAGGGGAATTCCTTCCTGGTGAAAAAGAAATACGACCGGGCCATTGAACACTATAAAAAGGCCATTTCGATCAATCCCAAGGTCGCTTCCTATCATTATCAGCTTGCGGAGGCCTATCGCTGCAAGGAACTGTATGACGAGGCCGTCAAGAACTATCAGGCGGCCCTGGAAATAAAACCGGACTATTATGCCTGCCACGCGGCGCTGGGACAGATCTATTTTGATCGGGGTGATCTCAGGAAGGCGCTGGAATATTATCGTACGCTTGCCGACAAGTGTCCCCGTGACAGCAGCGTTCATTTCTCACTGGCACGGATTTGTGAGATCAAGGGTGATATGGACGGGGCGATAAACGAATATGAAACGGCCCTTCGAATACGTTCCGGTTATTACGAGGCGCTCTGTAATGTCGCCGCCCTGTATGCCATGAAGGGGGATTTTGAAACGGCTGTTTCCCGGTACGTTGCCGCCAGGAAGCTCCGGCCCTACGAGGAGGACGTGGTGGTGGCGCTCGGTGTGCTCTATACAAAGCTCAGGGAATACGGGAAGGCCGTCGAGATGTTTGATATCGCCGTGAAAATAAATCCCGTCAACCGGGACATGAGATTTTACCTCGGTAAGGCCTACTATGGGCTCGGTGACATCAATCAAGCGATCAAACAGACGGAGAAGGCGCTGAAAGCGGATCCGGAAAGCGCCGAAATCCACTTCACCCTGGGTCTTTACTATGATAAGAAGGGCTGGACCGACATGGCAGCCGCTGAGTACCGGGAAGCGCTCCGCCTTGACCCCGAATACCTGCTGAAAAAAGTTGAAAAAGCGGGGAAGGGGAGCATTCCACCCGGTGAGAAGAATGGATAAACGGGTGCGGCCGTCATACCCCCGCCATACATAAGGAGATTGCCATGGAACCTGGTGCAATGAAAAAGCGTCTTGCCGAGCTCATCATCGAACGGTCATTCCAATATCGTGAAGACCCTCCCTTTACGCTTGCCTCGGGACGGCAGAGCAACTACTACTTCAACTGCAAGACCACCACCCTCGATCCGGAGGGCATGTACCTGATCGGGAATGTCATCTTCGACATACTCGCAGGATCGAACGTCACCGCCGCCGGTGGCCTGACCCTGGGCGCCGATCCGATGGCGAACGCCCTTTCCCTTGTCTCCTATGAGCGGGGACGGCCCATCAAGGCTTTTATCGTCAGGAAGGAAGTGAAGGCTCACGGTACGGGCAGGGCCGTTGAAGGGAACGTCCAGGCGGGAGAGCGGGTCGTTATCCTTGACGATGTCATTACCACAGGCGGGTCCACCATAACGGCCATCGAACGGGCGCGTGAAGCGGGCCTCGTCGTTGACCGCGTCATCGCCCTGGTGGATCGCGAGGAAGGGGGACGGGAAGCGATCGAGAAACTGGTCGAGACGGTCCAGGCCGTGTTTACCAGAAGCGAGATCATGGAACTGTACGGGAATCGATGACGCGCAATTCCTGAAAGACCGACCGGCGGCGTTTTCGGGAAGATCCTTCCTATTCTCCGTAAACGATGGTAGTGAACTTTCCGTACACGCCGAAGAGATAGTTGACCATCTCTGCGTCCACGTGGTGTATCTCAGTGATCCCACCATCCTTCATCGCCCGGGCCACGCTGCAATCTCCCACCACGAAAAACCAGAGAAACATTTCCGCCGAGGCCGTTCCCGTCTTTTCCTGGCTTTCGGCGCCGAGCTGCATATCCAATGTGGGCATGGGAGTTCTCACATTGGTATAGATCCCACCACACCCCGCACACACGCAAAGGATACCCAGAAGAACAATGATGGACAGAGAACGGGTTCCGCTCCTCATGATGACTCCTCCTTTCGCGGGCATCCCGTCACGGGGAGCCCTTCTTGTGGAACATTATTCCTTATTGTGATCACATTGTGCGATGATTGTATCAGGTATTGCGCAATATGAAAACATTTGCCGTCTCTGAAAAAATAGAATAAATAAAAAACCTTGTTCATCGGGGAAAAGATGCCATAACCGAATCGAGATACCGCCTATGAAGAAAATAGTGATTGCCGCCGTGCTGGTCCTTCTTATTGTGATCGGCTGGCAGATGTATAAAAGAACGGGAATATCTTCGGAGCAACCTGCCGGGAGGAACAACCCCGTTGTCGCTGTTGAAACGGTGCCGGTCGCCAGGACGGTCATCCGGGAAGTGGGGATTTTTACGGGTACTCTGCTGCCCCGTTCCCAGTTCGATGTGGCTCCGAAGATCCCGGGACGGCTCGAAAAGCTCTTTGTGAACATCGGTGACCCCGTGAAGCGCGGGCAGTTGATCGCTCTCATCGATGACGATGAATACGTTCAGCAGGTGAACCAGGCACGGGCCGAGCTTGACGTGGCGATGGCAAACCGGGAGGAAACCCGCAGTTCCCTGAACCTGGCCGAACGGGAGTATGAGCGCGCCCAGGCGCTTCGGGAAAAGAAGATCCTGTCGGAATCCGACCTTGATGCCGCCGAAGCGAACTATAAGGTCACCCTTGCCCGGCAGAAGGTCGCCGAGGCCCAGGTGGTCCAGAAAGAAGCTGAACTGAAAACGGCGCAGGTCCGGCTCGACTATGCCCGCATCGCGGTTACCTGGGAGGTGAACGGGGAATCCCGCTTCGTCGGCGAGCGTTTTGTCGATGAAGGGGCCATGCTGACGGCGAACACCCCGATCGCTTCGATCATCGATATCAGCTCCCTCAAGGCAGTGATACATGTCATTGAGCGGGACTATACGCGGGTGCGGGTGGGACAACCGGCCATCATCAGCACCGATGCCTTCCCCGGCAGGACGTTCATGGGTACCATCGACCGTGTCGCGCCACTCCTCAAGGAAGCGGCCCGGCAGGCTCGTGTGGAGATCGATGTGCCCAATCCCGAGGGGGTGCTCAAGCCGGGCATGTTCGTCCGCGTCGATATCGAATTCGACCGGCATGAGGACGCCGTCGTCGTGCCTGTCGATTCTCTTGTCAAGAACGGGAACGGCTGGAGCCTCTATCTCGCGGACCTTCAGACGATGAAGGCGGTGCGTGTTCCGGTGAAGGTGGGGATCATCAACGGTACCGCGGCCGAGATAGTCGAACCCGCTCTTTCAGGGTTCGTCATTATCGTCGGGCAGCATCTCCTCGAGGACGGTGCAGCCATTTCGTTGCCCGGGAAAACGGACGAAACGTCGTCTTGAGGAGTGGTTGTTACCGATGAAAGAAGCGATCCGCATACATCGCCCGGGAGGGAACGAGTCGTGAATCTTTCCCGCGCCGCTGTTCACCGACCCGTATTCACCGTCATGGTCATCCTCATCATTCTGATCCTGGGAGCGGTGTCGCTGCTCCATCTTCCCATCGACCTGATGCCCGATATCACCTATCCGACGCTGACCATCCGGTGCCTTTATGAAGATGCCAGTCCCGAGGAGATAGAGGAACTGGTGACGAGGCCCATTGAAGAGGCCATGAGCGCGGTGCCGGGCGTCGAGAGCGTTTACTCAGCTTCCGCCGAGGGGGTGAGTAATGTGCGGGTGACCTTTTCCTGGGGGACGGACCTTGATACGGCGGCGAACGATATCCGCGACCGCCTCGACCGGGTGATATCGGTACTTCCCGATGAGGCCGAACGCCCGACCCTCCGTAAATTCGATATCGCCAATTTCCCCGTTCTCATCTTCGGGGCGTCGGGCGCAATGGGTCCCCTCCAGTTGCGCAAGATCATCGACGACGATGTCAAGTACCGGATAGAACGGGTCCCGGGTGTGGCGTCACTTGATGTCTGGGGCGGGTATGAACGGGAGATCCAGGTCAATCTCGATGCCGCTAAGATCAAGGCCATGGGTTTCCCCCTCGATCAGATCCTCGATGCGATCAAGGCGGGAAACGTGAACCTGCCCGCCGGGACCGTGGAGCGGGGGCAGATCGAGGTCACCATGCGCACGTCGGGTGAGTTCACTAACCTCGATCAGATCGGGGGGACCGTTGTGGCGATCCGTGACGGAGCGCCCATCAAGCTCGTCGACATCGCCAGTGTCGATAACACCTGGAAAAAGATCACCCGGATAATTCGCGTAAACGGCGAGCCAGGCGTGCGGCTCGGTGTTCAGAAACAATCGGGGGCCAATACCGTCGAGGTCGCGCGGAAAGTCCTCGATGAAGCCCGGAAGATCAACCGTGACATGCCGCAGATACGGCTCACGCCGATCATCGATACATCGGACTATATCAGGAATTCGATCACCAACGTGGGTTTCATGGCCCTCTTCGGCGGTCTCCTGGCGGTCCTCGTGCTTCTCTTTTTTCTTCGCAACATCATCAGCACCCTCATCATTGCCACGGCCATACCAATTTCGATTATCGCCACCTTCGCACTCATGTACTTCGGGGGGCTTACCCTGAACCTCATGACCCTGGGCGGCCTTGCCCTCGGTATCGGTATGCTGGTGGACAACGCCATCGTGGTATTGGAAAACATCTACCGGCACCGCGAAGAAGGCGAAACGGCGGAAGAAGGGACCATCCGGGGAAGCGGAGAGGTGACCGCCGCGATCATCGCCAGCACGCTCACGACACTGGCCGTGTTCCTGCCCCTGGTCTTTATCCGCGGCATGTCGGGTGTCATGTTCAAACAACTGGCGATCGTGGTCAGCTTCGCTCTCCTCTGTGCCCTGCTGGTCGCCCTGACCCTCGTTCCCATGATGGCGGCGAAACTTATGCACCCGGTCAGGGATTATTCCGGCAACAGAGTGCTGCAGCGGTTGTATCGCTTCAGTTCGCTCTTTTTCGTCCGCATGGAGGACGGGTACAAACGCCTTCTCCACTTCGCCCTCGATCACACTGTAATGGTCGTTGCGGGAACCCTGCTGGTCCTCGGCGGAAGCCTTCTTCTGATCCCTGCCGTGGGCGTTGAGTTCATGCCTGCCACGGACGAGGGAGAGGTTCGTGTGAATGCCGAAATGAAGATCGGGACCCGGCTTGATATTCTTTCCGATGTGTTCCGGAATATTGAAGACGTGGTTGCAAGAGAGGTGCCGGAGGCGAAGAACACGGTTACCAGCATCGGAGGGGCGAGCTGGCGTTCCCAGGGCTCGCACACAGGGCAAATGCGTATTGCCTTGAAACCAAAGGCGAAGCGCTCGCGTACCAGTGATCAGGTCGCAGCCGACCTGCGCAGGAAGCTGACCGGCATTCCCGGCGTCGTTATTCGAACGAGATCGGGCCAAGGGCTCATGATTCTCCGGATCTTTTCTGGCGGGGAAACGGAAAGGGTCCAGATCGATATCAGGGGATACGACCTGGAAACGGCCGATCTCCTCGCCGGGCGGGTTCAGAAAATCGTCGAGTCCGTTGAGGGGGTGACCGATGCCCAGGTCAGCAGGGAGTCCGGAAATCCTGAAGAGGTTATTCATGTGGACCGGCAGAAGGCGGCTGACATGAACCTGACGGTCTCGCAGATCGCCAACATGCTCCAGACCGTCCTTTCAGGCACCAATGCCGGGACCTACCGTGAGGGAGGCGATGAATACGATATCCGTGTCAAGATTGCGGATGCCGACAAACTGGACCTCCGGGAGATACTCGACATGACGCTGGTTTCATCGGGAGGTGAGCCCGTGGTCCTGAGGAATGTGGTCGCCATCGAGCCGAAAACAGGCCCCGCCCGCATCGAGCGAAAGGATCAGGAACGAACGATCACGGTCTCCGCCAATATCAGCGGGCGGGACATGGGCTCCATTCTTGATGACATCCGTGAAAGACTGACCGCACTGGCGGTTCCCCGCAATTTCAGCATCGTTTTCAGCGGCGATTATGAAGAACAGCAGAAGGCCTTTCGGGAACTGCTCGTAAGCCTCATCCTCGCGCTGGTTCTCGTCTACATGGTCATGGCATCGCTCTATGAATCGCTCCGCTACCCCCTGGTGGTCATGTTCTCCGTTCCATTCGCCGCCATCGGTGTCATCCTGATGCTCTTTTTCAGCGGTACCACCTTCAATGTCCAGTCCTTCATCGGGTGTATCATGCTGGGCGGGATCGTCGTCAATAATGCCATACTGCTTGTTGACCACATCAACCTTCTGCGGCGACGCGACGCGATGCTGCTCCGGGAAGCCATCGAGGAAGCGGGACGCCGGCGCCTCCGTCCCATTCTGATGACGGCCATGACGACCATACTGGCCATGGTTCCCCTGGCCATCGGACTGGGTGAGGGCGGCGAGGTACAGGCGCCGCTGGCGCGGGCCGTCATCGGGGGCCTTATCAGTTCTACCTTGATCACGCTCCTCATCGTCCCCACGGTGTATCTCTTCTTCGAGACGCGGCTTACAAGAACGGCGGGAAAGGAAAAACCATGATGGTGAAGGGAGGCGGAAACCTGTTCGGAAGAAAGGGACTCGTCCGTCCCCTCCTGCTTGCGGGGATCATGCTCTGTCTCTTTTCCTGCATGAAGCCGCAACCGGCTCTTGAGACGAACTACATCGGGCCCGTCAGGCAGGAAACGCCGGGCGAGACCGCCCGCGAAGAATCGATACAGCCGGTTCAGACCGAGACGGGACCCATGCAGGTGACCGTGCGGGACGCGATCCTCATGACGCTGGAAAACAACCGCTCGCTGGCCGTAGAAAAGATGAACCCTGAGATCCGGAGGGCGGAAGAGGAAATTGAGCGGGCGCTCTTTGACCCCGTCATCGGCACCGTCTATTCCCGATACCGGGAAAAGCGCGATGCCGCGATACTTACAACGAATGAGAAACTGACCAACGAGGTCGATGCGGGAATCGGCGTGTCCGCATACCTGCCCACGGGGACCGGGGTGGAAGTCGGGTTTTCAACAGAGGAAAGCTGGTCGGATCTTTACAGTGACGATCTTCACGCATCGCGTCTGGGTGTCAGCGTAACCCAGGCCCTGCTCCAGGGAGGCGGGCTTGGTTACAATCTTGCCGCGCTGCGACAGGCCCGGTTGCAGACGAGGGCGACGGAGTATGAGCTTCGAGGGTTTGCCGAAGCCCTTGTCGCGGACATTGAAGAAACATACTGGGATTATGCCCTGACGCAGCGACAGATCGCCATTTATTGTGAGTCGCTGAACCTGGCAGAAAAACAGAAGAGCGAGACCGAAGAAATGATCCGGATCGGTTCCCTGGCAGAATCTGAACTCGTTGCGGCAGAAGCGGAGATCGCCCTGCGAAGGGAAGGACTCATAAACGCGCGAAGCACCCTGGAAAAAACCCGGTTGCGGCTTCTTAGGCTCTTGAACCCGCCCGGTGAGAATCCCTGGCGGCGTGATGTCGTACTTCTCGACCAGCCGGTTGTTCCCGATGCACGGCTTGATGATGTTGAAGCCCACGTGGCGGTGGCGCTCCGGATGCGGCCGGACCTCAACGAATCCCGCGTGCAGGAAAAACAGGGCGACCTGGAGGTCGTCAAAACAAAGAACGGACTTCTTCCGAAGATGGATTTTTTCATCAGCCTGGGAAAGACGGGATATGCCGAATCTTTTGGCTCCTCCGTCGGAAACATCGACGGGGATTCCTATGATATCACGGCGGGCGTCACCCTTGCGTATCCGATCATCAACCGGGACGAACGGGCCCGTCACCGGCGTTCCCTCATAACGGCGCAGCAGAGGCGGGAGTCGGTGAAAAATCTTGCCCAACTGGTGCAGGTAGATGTCCGGTCAGCCTATATAGAGGTCATGCGGGCGAAGGAACAGCTCAGTGCCACTGAAGCCACCCGAAAGCTGCAGGAAGAGAAGGTCCGGGTTGAAACGGAAAAGTTTCACGTGGGCAAGTCAACGACACTGCTTGTTGCCCAGGCGCACCGTGACCTTCTGGAAAGCCGGATATCGGAGACCAGGGCCGTTGCGAACTACCTCAAGGCGCTGGTCGAACTGTACCGGCTCGAGGGTTCCCTGCTCGAACGTCGCGGTATCGTCTCCCCTGGCGCGATGTAAAAGAAACACGGGGATAACACCGTCTCTGAATTACCTGGCAATCAACCCCTTGCATTCGCTGTATTTTCAAAGGAAAGCCGCAGCCGGTTCACCGACAGGTGGGCGCGGCGGGTGGGTTCGGGAAGGCGATAGCCGCGGCAGGAGGCGAGAACGACGGCCTGTGCCGTTGCAAGGCTGATCCGGTGTCCCTGGGAAATGAACAGTGGTTTTACCCGGTTTCGGGTGCGAAGGACGGAACCCACCACGGCATCATCGTGCAGCAGGTCGGAGAAGTCACCCCGTTCCGGCCCCGGTTCCTGAAAGGTCCCCACGAGCCGTGTCTTGGCGCACCCGATCGAGGGGATATCGAGGATCAGACCCAGGTGGGACGCCAGCCCGAATCCCCGGGGATGGGCGATTCCCTGGCCGTCGAATATGACCGCATCAGGACGCCTTCGAAGTTTCTCAAAGGCCCGAATGAGGGGCGGTCCTTCCCTGAATGTGAGGAGTCCGGGGATATAGGGAAATGAGACCCGTTCCGAGAAATATGATTCTTCAATAACCTCCATCGTTTCAAAATCAAGGATCAACACGGAGGCGAAAAACAGATCGTTATGCCGTGAATATGATATGTCAGCTCCGGCTATCGTGCCGATCTTCAATGGCTTGTGATCATCGCGGAGGATCAGTTTTTCCGCAAGTTGTTCCTGGACGGTCCTGGCCTCTCTATACCCGATGTTCCATGCATGAGGAGAGGTGATCTTCACGGTTGCGGTATGTGCATCCTTTTTCCTTTGAGGGGTCAGATGACATAGGGTGCCAGGATGTGCTTCGCCTGGTCGATATCGTGCTTGATCTGTTCCACCAGCAGCTTGGGGCTGTCGAACCGTTGTTCGTCCCTGAGCCGCTCGATAAAGAAAAGATCGATATCCTTTCCATAGATGTCGCCCTGGAAATTGAGAAGATGTACCTCTATGGTAAACTCATTGTCACCGAAGGTGGGACTGTACCCGATGTTGAGGACCCCCTGGTAGCGGGTTCCCTCGACCTCGGCGATGATGGCGTAGACACCCATGCCGGGGATGACCTTTTCCGACTCTATGTTGGCTGTGGGAATTCCGATGTCCGTGCCCCGTTGCCGGCCTCTCACGACGACCCCGCTTACATTGTACGGCCTGGCGAGCATTTTTGCCGCCCGCGAGACCTGCCCCTCGTTTATCGAGAGCCGGATATTGGTGCTGCTCACTATCATGCCGTCCACAGTGACCGCACCGATCTCCTCCACCTGAAAGCCGAGCTCTTCCCCCATGGTCTTGAGAAACCGAGCGTTTCCCTCCTTTCCCCTGCCGAAGGCATAATCATAGCCGATATAGATCTTCTGGATCTTCAGCTTTTCCCAGAGAATATTCCGGATAAAGGTACCTGCCTCGTTGCGGGAGAACTCCGGTGTGAAGGGGATGACGATAACGGCATCGATCCACATCTCTTCCATAAGCTTCAGTTTTTCTTCAAGCAGGGTAAGAAGGTAGAAGGTTTTTTTCTCGGGGTGAAGGACCTTCTGGGGATGGGGGTCAAAGGTGATGACAAGGGATTTCCGGTTCCGTTCCACGGCCTCTTCCAGGACTTTTCTGAATATGGCCTGGTGACCGAGGTGTATCCCGTCAAAGTTGCCGATGGTGATGATGGAGTGCTTCAACTCTTTCGGTATGTCATTCAGGTCTCTGATTATTTCCATTGTCATAGGTGGTCGATATGTTTTCTCTTATTGCCTGGCCGGTCCGCCCCGGCCGTTATCCGGAAAGATGGGGCATGATAGCATGTACAGCTGTATTTTCAAGCGTATTTTTCCTTGACATCATCGGGGAGGAAAAGTATAAATCTGCCCTACATTGAGCGTGCCGAAGTGGCGGAATTGGTAGACGCGCTAGGTTCAGGGTCTAGTGGGCGCAGGCCTGTCCGGGTTCAAATCCCGGCTTCGGCACCATGAATGAAATCAAGGGGTTGGCAGACTGTGAAAATTATTCCTGCCAGCCCCTTTTTCGTGAAAAAATCATTAAATCGATAGCATCCGATCTTGAAGGTATTGTGTCGGCTGCTTTTCAATAACTGTCAGTTAGACCGGAACCCACACCATCCGTAAAGCGTGTATCTTGAGGCACCCGTTGAAACAAAGGTTCACGAAGCCCTTGCAGGTCTACGCAGATATGTTTCATGGATCGGTCATATCCTCTTTTTATATTGCAGCTCGCTGAAGGTTATTCTGAACGTCGTTCCTTCCGTTCTTTCTATCTCCAGGGTGCCGCTCAACTGATCCGTCAAAATGGAGACAAGCTGCATCCCGAAAGTCCCTGTACTCCGGGGATCGATATCTTCCGGAAGACCGATACCGGTATCGCTGACCGATAACGTGAGTGTCTGGTCGGAATTTCTATGAAGGGCAACGATGACTTCCCCCTTCCTCCCCTGAGGAAAGGCGTACTTCAGGGTGTTCGTGACCAATTCATTGACGATCAGCCCGCAGGGAATGGCCGTCTCGATCGCAAGTGGAATATCCTCCACCTGAGGAACGAAAGAGATAATGTCCGAGTAGACATTGTGAGCCACAAAAAGATGCGACACCAGACTTTCAACATATTCGGCGAAGTTGATGCTTGACAGGTCCGGAGACAGGTAGAGCTTTTCATGAATGAGTGCCATCGATCTCACCCGTCCTTCACTGTCTCGCAGGATGGATGCGACTTCCTCCTGCGGGGCGGTATCGGACTGAAGGCTCAGCATGCTGGAAATGATCTGCATGTTATTCTTCACCCGGTGATGAACCTCCTGGAGCAGGGATTCTTTCTCGCGCAGTGACTGTATTATCATTTCTTCCGCCTGCTTTTGCTCAGTGATGTCGCGGCCGACTCCCAGAACAGCATAGGGTTTCCCATCACGGTAGACGAGGGATCCTGAAGTTTCCACATATCTGTACCCGCCATCTTTACGGGTGATCCTGAATTCAACGACTCCGCTTTGAGCCCCGTTCTGCACGATGCTTTTCAGTGTTCGACTGGCTGTTTTTAGTTGCTCGGAATCTACCAGAGAAGCGAAGTTCAGACGAAGCATTTCATCTCGACTGTAACCGGTCATGTTCGATGTCGGCTGGTTAACATCGATAAAATTACCCCTTAGATCGTGGATATACACACATTCAAGAGACCGTTCGAACAAGGCCCGAAAGCGCTCATTGCTTTCACGAAGAAATTCTTCGGCCTGCCTGCGCTTCGTGATATCTCGGGCCACGGAAACCAGGCCGATGATCTCGCCGTCACGTGTCAGGGACGAACTGCTGACCTCACAGAATTTTCTTGTCCCGTCCTTGGTGACCAATTCATAGACGCCCGGAGGAACGCTCTCCCCGTTCAAGAGCATGTTTATGCTGAATTCAGCTTGCACAAGAGAATCCGGTGAAAGCACGTGTCTCAGTTCGGAGGCGGACTTGTCGATAAAATCCTCTGGTTTGTAACCCAATATTTTCTCCACGCTTGGCGTCATGCTGATAATTTTAAGGTTGTTATCAATCGTAAAAATAACATCCGATACATTCTCAAAGGCAAGACGGTACATCTCCTCCAAAGCCTTGAGCTTCTGGTTTACAGTCTCAAGGGACATCATTTTTGATTCAAGTTTTTTGAAAAGGACTTCATTGTGCTTCCTGAAGAACTCCATTTCTTCGCCAAGGGGCTTGCTTTCCACCTGCTTTGCAACATAGTTCCCGTCGAGTACCTCCTGTAACATGTTCAGTAATACATCCGGCTCCTGGGGCTTGATGATGAACCGGTCGGCCCCGAGGCTTATCGCAAATTCCTCGTCCTTCTTTTCGTTGTACGTTCCGGTGTAAAACACCAGAGGTATGTGGTTGAGTGCGGCATCCGATTTCCATTCCCGGCATAAGGTGAATCCATCCATTACCGGCATGAAGATGTCCGCGACAACAAGGTCGGGAGGGTCAAGGCGGGCTCTGTCCAGTGCTTCCTGGCCGTTCATTGCCGAAATCACTTCATATCCGTGACCTTTCAGCAGACTTTCCAGCATGTAGAGATTGGTGCTGTTGTCATCCACAATCAGAATCTTCATTATCAGTATCCTTTCGCTGGAGACTTCCTGTTCCTGAAAGCCATATTTTTGATGAGAATCAGCATGTGAAGACGATGCAGTGTTTTGTTTGATGCGGCCTTTCCACTTGGTAACGAAGAATAAACCAGTTACAGGCTGTAAGTCAACAGCTTGAAGCTGAGCAGCAGGTATATTTCATATCCCCCATGGAAGTCACTGGTGACGGAAAGACACCCTGTTTTTTAAAAAATATTCGGCAGAACGGGGAGATTCGTAGTAGGATGCATAATACTTGGTAGCGGTGAACGGAGGCGGCATGGAATTCTTCGAAAAGCAGTTCAATGATGTGTACGCTTACATGGCGAGGAAAAAAGCAGGAGGCACGCTATCGGTATGTGACGAGCCGCCCGTTGAGGAATGGCCTTCGGAAAAAAACAGGAATATTGTCCTTGCCGGGGATATGGCGGTCGAGTTGGGAAATCCCTCTCAGGAATCGGCGGCCCTTCTGCTCTGGACGGAGGAGCCGGGAAGGGTTCATCCCGGGAGGATATCCCTTGTCGGACCGGAATTGCGGGAGTGCGAGGGGGAAAGCAGGCCCTTTGGAAAGGTCGTGCTTGCCGAGGTTCGCGGATTTGATGAGAACAACAGCTATGATCGTTACCGTGAGATGGAGGGCGTCCGATACGATCTCGATCTGAAGGGATACATGCTGCGGGCCGCGTCCCAGTACCAGCGGGAATGGAGCCGTGTCAGCCGGGAAGCGCTTCGTGACGGGTTCTCCCTGCGGTTCCTCGGAGCGTCTCTCATCAGCCGGCTTACGGCCCTTGATTATGTTGATGCCGCTGAGATACTCTTTGTTACCTCAGGACGTGAAGATGTACTGGAATTGAAGAAGATCGCCGCTGAATCGGCCCTGGTGATCAATGCGATGAACAAGATCGTCGAAGAATTCTCACACGATTGCGCCACCTGTGACTACGCGTCCGTCTGCTCCGATGTGGAGGCACTTCGCCGATTGCGAAAAGTGCACACCGGTTCCTCTTCATCGGAAACCGAATAAAAGATCATCTGCTATTCAGGCCTTTTTCATGTGCTGTATGATCAGCGCACCCGCCCGGTTCACCTCGTCCTCCGTGGTGAACCGACCCGTCGAGATGCGGATCGTTCCCCGGGCGTATTCCGGGGGTACGCCCATGGCGGTCAGGACCGGTGACACGGTCATTGAATCGGCGTGGCAGGCCGAACCCATCGAGAGGGCAACATCCGTCATAAGTGACGCAATGTCGAAGTAGTCAATTCCGGGAATACTGACGTTCAGGGTATTTGGCAGACATTTCTCCGGGTGACCGTTGACACGGATCCCGGTGATGTGTGCCGTGAGCTGTTCTCTGAGCCTGTCGCGCAGCAACGTGAGGTGAGCCATATCGTCTTCGAGTCGTCGCAGGGCGATTTTACAAGCCTCGCCCAGTCCGACGATCTCCGGGACGTTTTCGGTTCCCGGTCGCAGGTCACGCTCATGCCCGGCCCCGTGCATCTGCTTTTTTAATTCGATTCCCTCACGAATGTAAAGGGCGCCGACTCCTTTCGGTCCATAGAGTTTATGACCTGCAAGGGAGAGAAGGTCCACGCCGAGTCCGTCAACAGTGACGGGAATTTTTCCCACTGACTGAGCGGCATCGGTATGAACGGGAATCCCCGCCCACCGGGCAAAAGTACAAATCTCTTCAATGGGTTGGATCGTTCCGACCTCATTGTTGGCATGCATGATGGTGATAAATGATGTGTCGCTTGTGACGGAAATCTCCAGGGTTTCCAACTGCAGGAGACCCTGTTCATCAACAGGCAGGTAGGTGATGGAGACTCCCCGGTTTTCGAGGTATCGGCATACTTCGGTAACGGCAGGATGTTCTATGGCCGAGGTGATGATGTGCGTTTGCGCCGTGCCGCGGGCTTCCATGATCCCTCTGATGGCAAGGTTGTTTGATTCAGTGCCGCCGCTGGTGAAGATAATTTCTCCGGGAGCGCAGCCCAGGAAGTCGGCCACCTGAGCCCTGGCCTTCTCGACGGCCTCCCGCGCCCTGATCCCATATCGGTGACCGCTTGAGGGGTTGCCGAAATGGCGCTCAAGGTAGGGGCGCATCGCCTCAACCACCTCTGGGTCGACAGGGGTCGTCGCATTGTAATCCAGGTAGATCGGGTCAGGTTCCATAATAGAGCAACGGATCAAAACTATGCAAAAACTTCATGATGCATTTTATTTGAACAGTTTTGCGACCTGCCGGAACGTCTCGCTGCCGGCGACCTTCAGCAGTTCAAATATCGCCATTTCCACACTCGAGAGTCTCCCGCCGGCCTCACGCATCCGCGCGATCCCCACATCCCGGTTTTCCGGGGTCCGTGAAGCGATGCAGTCGCTGATCACAAACACCTCGTACCCTTCACTGAGCAGGTCGATCGTGGTCTGATATACGCAGACGTGGGATTCAATTCCCGTGATAAGGACCTGACGCCTGCCGCTGTCAAGAAGTGATCTGCGGAAGAGCGGTTCACCCCAGCAACTGAAGGCGGCCTTGGCGATAGGTTGAAAATCGCTGAAAAGCGACGCGATCCGGGGGATCGTCGGGCCCAGTTTTTCCGGTATCTGTTCCGTAATGATACTGGGAATATCCAGCAATTGGGTTCCACTGATCAGGATCTCGAGATTGCGGAAGAGTGATTCTTTTTCATGCATTGCCTCGGCGAGATTTCCCTGGATATCGATAACGACGAGGACGGTATGTTCAGTGGTGAGCATCGGGTTATCCTTTCTCATGCAGCGGTTCAGTGCTTTCAATTTCCAGGAGATGATGGGGTAGGAGCTACAGCCGTATCTCACTGTCCTGCGTGAGGGCGAAACACTCCAGATCGGCGCCTTTGCGTTCGACGATGTTCCGGCAGTCCTGAACAATGATATCGATCTCTTTGTCGGTCCTTTCCTGGTTGTGATGAAAGAGCCCCAGTTTTTTGACTCCCGCCTCCAGCGCGAGCTTCAGCGCGTCGGTATAGACGCTGTGTCCCCATTCTTTCTTTGTTTTGTAATCGGCTTCAATATACTCGGCGTCATGAATGAGGAGATCGGCGCCGGTGGAAAACTTCAGGTAGTCGTCGTAGTCGAGACCGCCAGGATGCCTGAAGGTCAGTTCGTTATCGGTCAGGAAGACGAAGGTCTTGCCATCCTCGATGAACTTGTATCCGTTGCCCTGGTTTGGATGGCTGAGAAAGATCGGGATGACCGTCAGGGAGCCGATGGTGAAAGCCCCTTCGCAGGTTCCGCTGTAGTCTATGGCAGCCCTGAGATCGGAGTATTTTACGGGGAAATGGGGGGGGCTCATGACGCGCTGGATCATTTCCTGGATGGATGCGTTGGGAAAGGGGCAACCGCACATATTGACCCGGGCGCGTTCAAAATAGAGGGGCTTGAAAAAGGGAAATCCCATGAGGTGGTCCCAGTGGGCGTGCGTAAAGATCATATGGTATACAAGCCGCTTTTCGGCGATAAGGCTGTTTCCGAGTCGCCGGATTCCCGAACCCGCATCGATGATAACGATCTCGTCGTCCTTCGTTCTGATCTCGATACAGGTCGTGTCTCCGCCATAGACAAGGAATTCCGGTCCCGAAACGGGTATTGAACCCCTGGCACCCCAACACCGTATGATCATACCCTGCTCCTCGGATGGTGACGGCTTCTCACGACAATATGTCGCGAAGTGCCTCCTGGATGGTAGGAAAGGAAAAAATGAAACCCCGTTCCAGCAGCCGCTCGGGGAATACCCGCTGCCCTTTCAGTAACACGTTTCCAAACTCACCCAATAGCGCTCTCAGCACAAATGAGGGAACCGATGGAAGGATGACCGGTTTTTCAAGCGCTTCGGCAAGTGCCTGTGTGAGTTCCCGATTCCGCACCGGGTTTGGAGCCGAGCAATTAATGGGTCCCTCAATATCTTCCCGTTCCAGAAGAAACGCATACACAGCAGCCAGGTCTTTTTCATGAACCCATGAGAACCACTGCCGGCCGTTGCCGAGAGGGCTCCCAAGCCATCGTTTAAAAAGTGGCAGCAACTGGCTCAGGGCTCCGCCGTTACGGCCCAGTACGATGCCGAAGCGACAGATGACAACCCGTGATCCATAATCAACTGCTTTCATCGCGGCTTGTTCCCAGTCCCGGGCGACGGTCGAAAGGAAATCAGTTCCCGGCGGGTCGTCTTCTTTCAGAGTGTCATCTCCGTGAAAACCATAATAGCCGACGGCGGAGGTGCTGAGAAGCGTCTTTGTACTCCCCCCGCCACGGGAGAGAGCCTCAACCAGATTTCGCGTCGTTGCGATACGGCTTTCTCGTATGCGTTTTTTCGTTTTCTCCGTCCAGCGACTGAAGATGGAGGCACCTGCCAGATTTATGAAGACATCATGTCGAGCTGCCTCGTCCTGCCATTTCCCTTTCAGTGTTGGATCTCCGGTGAGGAAATTGATCATGGCCGGTTCCGCCGCCGCCGGAATAACCTCTCCTGGCCGCGTGAGTATGGTAACGATATGTCCCTTTCCAGCGAGGTCACGCGAGAGCGTTGTTCCCACAAAACCCGTTCCGCCGGTCATGAATATTCGCATAACCCGGTTTCCCTCGGAGATACAGATTTCAGGTACCGCTCCCCACCAGGGGCATTTCCCCGTCGATCATGAAATATACCAGAAATTTCGAGTTTCTCTCATCCTTCTCTGATTCGCGGCCATGGGAGCTTCTCCTGAGCGCGTCGATCGTTTCAGTGTCCGTTTCTTCCCGTACCTTCGTCATGTGAAACCGTTTGCCCCGGTAAGGCTCTCCTGCCTCGATAAAAAGGTAGGCCGCCCGCGGATTCGATTGAAGATTCGCATGGGTCAGGCGGTCGGCCATGATGAAGGCGAATGAGCCGTCCTCCATGACATGAGGCCGGCCGTACAGGGCCGCGTTCACCCGCCCCTCTGAATCGGCCGTGGCAAGAATTCCCGTTCCTTTTGTGTTCTCGAAATATTCTCTGTGATTCACTCTGTTCCCCCGGTAACAACTCACGGTTCGGCCCGCATGACGACGATATCCCCGGTGTGCGCCCCGACGGTCCGGGCAACGAGAGGACACTTGATCATGAGGAGATGATACAGGTTCATTCCCGCGGCATCGTTCATTGCTTCATAATTGCCCTGGCCTTTTGCGATGACCACGTCAAATGCCGACAGCATGTCCCGGAACCCTGCCTCGCATCGCTGGTCGCGGACACGGTCCAGACCGACCACATCAAGCGTGACCGAATCGACGCCGGCAAAGCCCGCCTGTATGGCTTCCTCCATGGTCGCGTCGTTCAGGATGGGCCGTTCCTTCACGAACAGGCGCCATTGCTTTTTCCCGCAGATCCGGTCCACCGTTTCAATGAACAACCGGTCAAAAACGATCTCCCCGGCATTGTCGGCGAGGTAGGCGATGCGCCGTGCCGTGAGAAGGTCGTTCTTGAGCCGTGACGAATCGTCGATGTTGAAATGCTTGTTTTCTATATGCTTCAATGTTTCCAAAATATCAAAGGTTTTTTTGGCACCGTAATCCATAACATTGCCGGCGATGGCGTAAAGGATCGCCCGGTCCAGAGAGTCTTCGGCGATTTCGATGCTGTGCCGCAATTCCTCATACATGGCGAGAACCGTTTCATTGCTCTTGCGCTTTTCATCCTTGTATGGATCGTCACAGCCGACTATGTCCATGACCGTGGCATGAACCCTGACGCCGATCTCCGACGCGCTCTCCGTCCACGAACTTTCGGAAATAACGGCCAGCACGGCCCGAAGGGCCTTTTCATGGAGATCTTCCCTGTCGGTCGCGAATCGTGCCGCCTGAAGGGCCTGCCTGAGAAAGCAAGGAATACAGTCTGTATGAACACGCATGTCTTTCCTCGATGAGCTGGTATGAGTTCGACATCAGGTACCATAAAATGTGTTGACTCCGCAAGGACCCCTGCTATAGTGGACGCGGGTTCGTCAAGGAGGGAACCGGGGATGAACGCATCCATCATTGCCGTGGCCTGTGTTATGCTTGGTCTGACGCTCTACTGTGTCCGCAGGGACCATCAGCCTGCATACGTGGTCTCGAAAACGACTCTGTCAGTGATATTCGTTGTTGCGGCGCTTTTGCAGCCTCATCCGGTACCGCTCTATTTCTACATGATCCTCGCGGGGTTGCTCTTTGGTCTCGGCGGAGATTTCTTCCTGGCGCTGACGGGGAAAGGGATGTTTCTCACCGGGCTGATCTCCTTTCTTCTCGGTCATATTCTGTTTACGGTCGCTTTCTTTGTTATCGCTATTCCAGGTCCGGCGGTGCTTCCCGGTATTCTCGCCGTCATCGCGGCGGGATACGTCGTTTTTCGCTGGTTACGGCCCTATCTTGGTACCATGGAAAAACCTGTCCTTGTGTATATCGCCGTCATATCGATCATGCTTGTCTCGGCACTGGCCGTTCTTTTCGCACCCCGCCTTTCGGTAACGGCGCGATCGATGATATTTACGGGGGCATTTCTTTTCTATCTTTCGGACCTGTTCGTGGCCCGGAACCGCTTCGTGAAGAAAGAATTTCTGAACCGGCTGATCGGGCTGCCCCTGTATTACGCGGGGCAGTTCATTCTGGCCTTTTCCGTGGGGGTCGTCGGCTGAACGTTACCGGTGTTCCGGCATCCCTGCCGTTTTGTTGAACCGTTTCCAGGCGAGACGGTACAAGAGGTTTCTCCTGTCGAAAACGGGTGTGCCCGACAGCAGGGCCAGCCATTTTTTCTCCGCTACTTCCGCATCCATGAAACAGCGGCGGGAGAATTCCTCCCGTATTTCTCCGTTGTCCCCGGCGCGGGCGAGGGCCTTTGAAACGAAGCCCTGTTCCAGGCTGTCTCGGTCATGCCGGTACAGCCCGGTCAGTCTTTCATGATCGCGAAGGGCGCTACGGTGAAGCAGCTCATGACGCCAGAAGAGCGTGGCGGCGTCATAGGTCCCCGCCGGAGCCGGTTCCGAGAAGGGAAGGGGTATGTCCGTCCAGAGGGGTTTGAAGATCCCCGTGCAGGGAGCCGCCGTACCGGTCACGAAATGAATTGGGTGGATCTTGTGAAGGTGTGATACGAGAGAGCCCGTGGTCTGGCTTCTCCGGACGGGGCCCGCACCGGCATGCATGCACAGGGTTGAGCCCGTCAGTCCTCTGTCCGGCCGGTAGGGTGACATGCCGTGATCCCGCAGGATATCCATCATGGTAAGAGGGGTCATGGTTCCCCGGTGCGACCCAAGGAGATCGACTGCGCGGGTGCGGCGATACCGGCAGTCGCTGAAACGGGTGAAAAGGAAATCGGAATAACAGCGGGCGAAGTGAAAATCCTCTCTGCCTGTGCACCAGCCTCTTTCGACGGCGTACTGAACGAGGTCCGTCGATGCCAGGTCCCACTCGCTCCCGATGGTAAGGCCGTTCGAAATGGCATACACACCACGGACCTGCCGGGCGGCCCAGTGCCGCCCCGCCGTCTCCAGGAGCCAGGCATCGCCGGGATCGGCGATGAGAAAGCTGTTATGGTAGTACAGGGCGGAACGGAACCCGCAGTTTCCTCCCTGACCGTGCCGTTCGATAAGCCCGGTAATGACCCGAAGGGCGCCCCGCGCACCGTCGGAGCGTTCCAGGGCCAGCCGGAGAAGATCCATCCCCGTCAAGCCGCCCTGTTTGTCATAGGGGGCCTTTGTAAAAACCGCTTCGTTTCCGATGACCACACCGGCATCGTTGGCACCCATCTCGGCCCCCCATGTCCAGAATGGTTTGGAGAGAAGAACGGTACGGGTCTTCTCCACCTGGGGAATGTCGATATAGGTGCATCGAACGGTGCTGGCCGGCGGGTGCGTTGCGGCCGGGATCAGCAGTATCTGATGTGCTTCGTTCGGTTCCCGGTCCGAGTTCTTCGCGAAAAGGGTAATGCCGTCGGCGGTTGCCTCAGCCGTGGCTATGAGCGTGTCGCACATGATGTTCGTCCCAGTCCCAACATGATCGGTGACTCTGGAGATCCGGTAATCACGGGGTTTTACCTTCTTCGGGTTCCGCCGTTTCGAGGCGGGTGATCTCGTCGACGATGAATATGCCGGCTTTTTCGCTGTGGGTTTCCTTGTTGCTTGCCATCATTTCAAGCCGCGCCGACGGCATGAGCTCGACCATTCTCTCCATCTCCCTGATTCCGTGCAGCTTGTCGGCCGTCGCGCCGACGATGATGACCGGCGCGGTTATATGAGGCAGCTTGTCCCAGAGGCTGTATGTACTGAGTGCCAGGGCGTTCGCCTGGAGTCTTCGCGGTTCCGCCGCGTCCATGGTCCCTTCGTACTTCTTGACCTGTTCCGGTTCCTTTTTCTTGTCGAGCCTTACATTCCGAAGGTACCACTTGATGGCCGGTTTCGCCGCGCCGTATAGGGATGCCGGGGCGTAGCGGATCAGGGGTATTCCCCAGGAAGGGAAGGGAAATGCCGGATTGGGGGCGATCATGACGGCCAGCCGGCACTGCCTGAGCCCCTGGCTGAGGTAATCAAGCACGACGGTGGAGCCCAGTGAACTGCCGACGAAATAGAAAGGCTGTTCTTCCGGGACGAAACGTTCCAGTACCGCGTGTATGTCGGCCGTAATGCGGGACACGGAAAAATCGACGTCACATATCTTTTTCGATTCCGGGAGGCGGGCACTGATCTTTTCCCGTGTCTCCACATAGAGGGTTCGAAAGGAGGGCGTCAGTTTCTTCAAGACCCCCGTCCAGCCTGTTATGAGCGATATCCAGCCGGCCACGAAGACAACCACCGGCCGGCCCGGCTCGTGTCGGGAGGGGATGAATTCCGTCACCCGAATGGCTGCCCCGTCGGAGAGAGGAACGAAGTGCTCAACCACCGTCGTGTCCGGTTCCGTAAACGTGCTGTAGTCACCGGTGGTTTCACCGGTACCGTGGAGGGTGGCGGCCCAGGAGGAAGAGGGCTCCGCTTCCATTTCAGCGACCCAGAGGGGGTGTCGTTCCCGGGCATAGTCGAGTTTCACGGCGCCCGTGAAGATGCCCCGGAGCATGGGACGGTTGGGCTTGATGACAATGGCCGCAATATGGGCGAAAAAGGCCAGGAGGAAGAGGATGAAGAAGACATTATGTACCCAGGTCGCCCAGAGTGTCATGGTGATGGACATCTGCGGGTCGTAGATATTTTTGTAGGTCTTGATGAGCCCGGACAAGATGAGCATGGCGATGATGAACGCCATCCCCGCATAGGCGAGGCGCTGTTCCGGAAGATATTTGTGAAAGGGCGGTTCCTTTCCCAGGCCGAAAAAGGTCTTGATGACCTTGGCCGACTCGGTCAGATCACCCTTCCGGGGTATCATGCCCCGATCACCGCGCAGGCCATGGTAGACGACATGAAAGAGACAGGCCGCCGTGAAGACGACGGCCGCCGCGTAGTGGATCGTAAGCGATGTTATGAAATCGCCCGACCAGGAAAAACCGGGGATCTCGGTTACGTAATATCGTTTTGCGATCGGCAGTTCGAAGATCCCCGTCAGCGTCAGGAGAAGGCCTGAGATCGCGATGGACCAGTGCTCCAGAAGTTCCAGAAGATTGTGCCGCACCGCCAGGCCTTTGTCCGCAATGATCCTGTCAGACATGTTCTCACTCCCCCTTCCTCTTATCGCGTCCATCGGCCCGCGGCACGAGGGCGCCCGCGAGACCAGCGATGATGCCTATCAGCGGTGCTCCGATCAACGCGAACTTTCCGGCGAGGTCCGTCTCTTCCATACGGCGCGTTGCCGGACCGAGATGCGGTAGTCCGGGTCCTTTCGGGATCACCTCGTTCAGTTTCTCAAAGGGGACGGGAGAGACGTAGAGGGTCGCCGTTCCCCCGTTCTCCCGCTCTCCGTAAATATAACCGTCCATTGCCGCGGCTCGCCTCCTCGCCTCCTGGTATATCTGGTCCCGCTCTCCAATGAGCAGGGCGCCCCGGGGGCAGGCGGCGATACAGCCAGGTGTTTCACCACGGGCCAGCAGATCATGACAGAGGTCGCATTTGAAGAGGACACCGTTTCCCGCAAGAGTGGGAAGCAGGTGAAGGTAGATACCCACTCCCGATTGGCGTTGCGGGATGGACCAGGGACAGACGGTGCGACACTTCGCACCACCTAAGCAGAGGTGCCTGTTTATCACGACGGCGCCGTCCTCGTACTTGTGGTTGGCGGAAAAGGGACAGATCGTGGCACAGGCTGGATTATCGCAGTGCATGCACCGGCGGGGGATAAAAAGTGTGCGCCGTTGCCCCTTCCAGGTTACCTCCGCCTTTTCCACAAAGATCAGATTGTAGGGTGTCAGCCGGTCTGTGACGTCCTTTTTCTGCGACCAGTCTTCAATGATGCGCCGCGGGTACGGTACGGGGATCGGGTTCACCGGTTCGGGCATCCGCGCCAGGTTGATGTCCCGGCATGCCGCCACGCAGGCCGGCAGTTGCCGGTCCCGGCATCCGTCGCAGAGGGAAAGGTCGATAATTGTGGTGTATCCCCTCGTTCCGGCGGCACAGGTGCCGCGGGGCAGGGCAATTCCCGCGAGAGACGTCAGGCCGGCCGTCACCGCGAGGAACGACCGACGTGTTATGCCGGTATTTTCGTGCTGGTCCATCACATTGTTCCCCTTCTATTTTTTAGAACGATACCTTCATCTTCCTTCTTCGTTACCATCCGCAGAGGTGCGTATTTTCTTCCTCTGCCGGTGTGCCCGTCGTTTTATGTGATGTGGCCCGGAACCTGCGTAATTTCCCGATGCTTCTCAGGCAGCGGATGCGGTCGGTTCGGTTCGCTCCCCGGTACCTCGAATGTCACAGAAACAACAAGGACCACATGATGATAACGGCCAGGAACAGGCCGAGAATCAGACTGGCCAGCCCGAAGGCTGCGGCGGCAAGCTTGGTGAATATCCCCGGATGTCCCCGTTTGAGTTCCTCCAGCTTTCCCTCGGCGACCAGTTTTTCATAGTGTTCCCGCTTTTCCTCATACAGTTCATGCAGGCTGAGCCGTCCCGTGAAGATGGTGCGATCCATGGGGAACTTTTTCGGGATCAGGTGAGTATTGAAGAAATGCACCGTGAATATGAACAGGGCTGCCAGAAGGGCTTCCTCGGAGTGAAGCAGGGCCGCGACGTTGAGCACCCATCCAGGGAAGAGATAGGAGGTCCATTCAGGGACCATGAGAAATATTCCCGAACCGCCGATGATCGCCATACCCCAGAAGACGGCGAGGAAGTCGAATTTCTCCCAGTATGTCCACCGGTCGAACTTTGGTTGTTCTCCCCGGTCAAAGAACCACTTGAACATGCCCTTCATGTCCTGCAAGTCCTTTTTGTTGAAGAAGAGGGATTCGGCACTGAAAAGGCGCGTCAGCCATCCCCGCGTCCTCTCCTGTTTCGGGAAGAGGTAGCGCAGGGTGCGTGCCAGGATGTAGAAAAAGAGAACGAAAAGCACTACCGCCGCGGTTCGGTGAAATATTCCCGCCAGGGAAACACCGCCCCAGATATCAATAAAGATCCGTGCCCAGGGAGCGTCATGATATTTCAGCGGGAATCCCGTCGCGACAAGCGTCAGGAAGGAGATCACCAGCAGAATATGGATCAGGATGTCCTTTCGTGAGAACCTCTCGATGGATTGCAGGCTTTCCGTGTCGGACATGGGAAGTTTCGGTTTGATGCCCATTTTTTCCATGTAATGTTTGTCCCAGTAAGTTTTGCGCCACCACAGGAAGGTGTGTATCCAGAAAAAGATGAATGTCACCGTCAGCAGCCCGACCATGAAGACGTTGGTCCAGTAAAGCGCGGGGTATCGCTCCCGGTTGCTGAAATCGGGATGGGCCTGGTACCGGACGAATCGCGGATGAAACCCTGTGTGACATTTTCCGCAGTTGTTCACCAGGTTGTCGGGATTGATCGTCGATGCGGGATCTTCCTTGGGAAGAATGTTGTGCGATGTATGGCAGTCCGCGCACCCGGCGACACGTGTCGGATGTCCGATATCCTGAACCTTTCCGTGATATGTTCTGCGGTACGCCGCGACGGTCGACAGGGAAAGGCAGTTCCGCGCCATCATTTCCCGGTCATCGTGACACCGGATACAGGTCAGGGTATAAAATTCCCGCGCCTCGGCGGGATATTCCTCCTGGGATGTGTGATACACCCGGGTGCTGTGCAGTCCGTGGCAGTCGGAGCAGGTCGCTGCGTCCTCGTTTCCCTCCGCCACGGCGATCCCGTGACCCGAATGAGCGTATTCCTCGTTGGCATGACATTCCGTGCATGTATCGAGGACGGCCTTTTTCAATGATGTCTCTCTGGGGGTGACGGCGTGAATGTCCCGGTGACAATCGTAACACTGAAAATCCTGATACAGGTAATGATAGTTATGGATGTATTCCTCCGCCACGGCGCCGTGGCAGGCCCCGCAGGCCGTGAGAGAGGGCTTTGTCTCGCCGTTCATGTGACGTTCCATGTTATCAATGTTGCCGTGACAACCCGTGCATCCCTGAGGCGCGTGAACTGAAGCGGGATAGGCCGTCCGGTACAGGTGATCGTCATGACAGGAGAGGCAGTCCACACAGGTCGCGGCGGTCCCCTCGGCGGCAGGGTACGGCCTGTCCCCGGAGGCTGCGGACAATGGGGGGGAAAGTATCACACAAACCGTTACAGCGGCAAGAAGACCGTGAAGTATCCATGCTCTTACCGAAACCGCGCCGTCACCCATCTATTTCCTCCTCTTCATGAAGGATCGCCAGTCCTTCATCCCGCCGAAAAGCCGCTGTATGTCGACCAGTCCCCGTTCGTACAGGTAACACGCGGCGAGAAAGGACCGATGGCCCTCTTCGTCAACCACGACGATCTTTCTGTTCATGGGCAGTTCCCGGCAGGCATCCTCAAGTTCGTCAAAGGGAATGTTGACCGCTCCCGGAACATGCTCCCTCTCGAAGAGGTCCCCGGTCCTGATATCGAGGACCAGGATGTTCTGTTTCTCATCGATCAGACGGCTGAGGACTTTCGGTTTTATCGATGCTATTCCTTTTCGGGGAATGCGGCGTTCCGATTCAACGGCATAGCCCGCTTCCTTCCAGGCGGGAAGGCCGCCGTCAAGGATGAAAACGTTCCGGTACCCGAGACCGCGGGCTTTGTCGGCGGCGTGAATGCTCCGGTGACAGCCGGTGCTGGCGCAGTAAACTATGATGGGCCGATCCCGGTTTTCGATCAGGGCCGGGGCCGTTTTCTCAAATTCCGGACAGGCGATGCAGAGAGACCCGGGGATCCTGTGGTCCCGGCATTCGATGGCGCTCATGGTATTGACGAACAGGGTGTCGTCCCGTTCATCCATCATGCGATGCGCTTCACCCGGTGTTATCACCGGCGGTCCCGTGTCGACGGCCCCTCCGGCAAGAGCGGTTCCCGCGACGATCCACAGCACCGGAAGAAGGCACCACCACCGGCACGTCCTTCTATTTTTTGATGTCGGTGATCTCATCGGGTACGGGCACCTCTTCAAATCCCCAGTGGTACATCTGCGGTTCCGCGTTCGGCTCCCTGGGTGTCGGGTAATCCTGCGTCAGAAAACGTCCCGGATTGCTGACGATCATTTTTGTGAAAAACACAGATGTGTCTGAGTGACAGTCATAGCATCCCCTGGGTTTTCCTTTTGACCCGTAAGTCATCCGTTTCTCGACAGGGACGATGTTGTGATGGACGGGGAAGTTGTGGGGGTGAGTGGTGAACGGGTCGTCATAGGAAACAACGACCCCGTCCTTCAGCTCATATATCCTGTCGGACACGAAAACCACGTTGGAAAATCCCATTTCCGTCAGCGCTTCGATCATGGCCTTGATCGTATCATCGGTGGCTATGGTGGGGCGTTTTACCGCGTTTCCGTTCACGTCCCTGACGGCGGCGAGGGTGGGTTCGGGAATGCCGTCATAGGCCTTTTTCACGTATTTCAGTATGATGGGCCTGACCTCCATCATATCCGTTTTTTCACCGAACCACTGGGCGACCTTGGAGACGACGGGAATATACTGTTCGCCGAGACCGTTCCGGGCATCGTACCGGGTTATCCAGGGAGTCCAGGGTTCCGGGGCCAGAATGCCGAAATCGTCACTCCAGGTGATGGTTTCCAGGGTTGCCGCCGTGTACCAGACCTGCTTTCCCATGGCCATGTCAAGCAGGTACCCCGAGAGGGCAGGCTGCCTCGTGGAGTGGCAGTTTGCACAGCTTATCATGTCGAAATGGAACATGGCGCCGGGAAATTTCTCTTGGTGAACCGCCGAGGGGTTCTTGGCCTTTTCCGGCATGCCCGGACGTGTCGGCCGGTATTTCCCCTCCAGGTGGCATGCCGCGCAGGTCTTCATTCCCATGCCGTCGAGATCGTTACGGACGCTCCCCAGGGGATGCCAGCCCTTGGCTATCTGGTGTTCCAGCCGCTCTTTCCCGCTTGTTCCCACGAGACCGTGGCAGTCGGTACATTGAAATCCCGCCTTGACATGGGCGTCGAATTCCGGTTTGTGAACCCAGCCGACCTTTTTCTCGTCGGGGCCTTTGTGACATTGGAGACAGTTCTTTGTCGCGACCGTCTTCGATATGATGCTTCCGTTGAGCCGGCCGGATCGGTCAAAGATATTCCGGTCTTCCCAGTGATAGGAAACGATCGGACGGTCCGAAAAATTCCAGGTTCCCACCATGAAATCCTTTGAACCCGGCACTGCGTCGGGGTCCTTGTACGTGAAAATGGCGCCCTCGATCTTCCCGAGGCCGGCGCCCGCTGTGGCCGCCCACCGGTAATTCCTGGCGTTTATCTGCTGATTCCGGGCGCCGAAGCTGTATGTTTTCGTATGACAGAGAAGGCAGTCTCCCTCGATGACGCCGCTTTCCTTGAAATGGCTCTTCCCGTCAGGGCTCAGATTGGATGAGTAATCCCCGTCAAGGGGGTTGACGGACCTCCGTTCTCCCTCGACAAGATTCATTGAGTAATCGGCGGTTCCGTTCCATTTCCTGCCGTATTCCATGGAGCCGCCGCCGGGATGACACCAGCCGCAGGACGGCGATTTTACCTTTTTGGCGGGGTTCAGTTTCCCATACCCGCCGATCCAGTCATAGGTGGTCAGATCGATCTGTTTCGGGTCATCGTTGATCTTGCCGGCGACACGGCCGGACCTGCTCGCCGGCGGTCACCACTTGCCGAACATGCCCGGTGACAGGATCCACGGCTGCCGGGGGTTGTAAGAGTCGCTCATTTCATCGAATCCCTGCTGAAAGTGAAACCCCGAGGTGATGGTTGAATAGGGATGACATCCGCCGCAGGTCCTGCGCGGACTGTAAGGATCACCGTCGTTCCGTTCAGGGGTGATGATCTCTCCGTGTTCGTTCTTCAGCCGTACATCACGGTGTTTCCAGACACCGGCGTATGCATAGGATAAGAAGCAGACGATGATAACGGCGGCAACTGTTCCAAGTACCAACTTCGGTTTCATGTCGGCCTCCTGTCGGCAGCGTCAGCCGAATGCTGGTGGTATGAGACGGTAAACGGTTGCTTGATCGAGTCGTATAGCAAAAATATACGGACTTCGGCCTGTAAGTCAACGGCAAAGTTCTTTCCGGGGAGAGGGGGGCGGTGACGGTACAACCGGCTTCGCAGGCACTTGCTCAGGAATGGGGCATTACCATGAAGCGGAGGATGAAGACGGTTCCCTGCGGTTCGTTGTTCTCTACATATATGTCGCCGCCGTATGTCTCCATGGCCTTTTTGACGATATGGAGGCCCAGGCCGGTACCGCCCTCAGTGCCGTGACTGAAGCCCTCTTCGAATATCCTGGCCTTGATCGGATCGGGGATGCCGGAGCCGTGGTCGGCGATATGAAGTTCATAGGCTCCCTTGAGGTCCATCCCGGTGATGTCGATTCGATCCGTTCCGCTGTGTTTGACGGCGTTACCGATGATATTGTCCAGGACCGATTCGAGGAACTCATCGGCCATGACCTGGAACCCGGTTCCCGCCGTGTAAAACTCTATCGATGGGTATGAAGGGATGATCTTTCGGACCATTCCTTCGATGTCGACCGGCTTCAAGTCCCGGTGCCGCGAGATGAACGATTCAAGCTCCCGCATCTGCCGGATCAGGTCCACGCTTCTGTCGATCTGCTGGTCGGCGTTTTCCAGCAATTCCGGTTCTTTTGAATCCCGGTAGAGGTCCAGGGCGCTTCTGATAGCCGTGAAATTGTTTATCAGATCGTGGCGCAGTATCTTGTTGATCAGTTCCAGGTGTTCGCGATAGGCCCGAAGTTCCTCTTCGTTCTTTTTACGGTTCGTGATGTCCTTCGTGACCTCCACGATGCCGATGACATCTCCCCCGTTTCCGAATACGGGATATCCTATGACATCCCATATCCTGCCGTCAGGGGATACGATTTCAGCTCTGGCGGGCGCTTTTGTCTCCATCGCCGTAACAATGGGGCAGTTTTCGCAGGTCGTGCTCCGGCCGTGCCAGAGCTCGAAACAGTGACGGCCGATTATGTCCTCCCGGTTCATGTTGACTGATTCGGCGGCCACATTGTTTACCCAGACAATGTTCATGGACCGGTCCTGGTATGCGACCAGTTCGGTCATGCTGTCCAGGATCGCGGCCTTTTCCCTCTCGCTCCGTTGCAAGGCCTCCTCGGCCCGTTTCCGAGCTGTTATGTCCTCGGAGAAGATCGCAAGGCGCTCCACCTTTCCTCCGTTGAAGAGGGGAAAGATACTGGTATTGTAAAGCCTGCCTGATCGCCCACCTTCGAAGGATACGGAGCCGCCGGTTTCGATGACCTCCTGATTATGCTTCTCCCAGAGGGCGACAATGGCCGGTGGAAGAAGGTCATAGACGCACGAGCCCGGAAGGCTGTCCGCCGGCCGTCCGATACTGTCGGCCATTGAGGAGTTTGCCACCAGTATGGTTCCCCGGTGATCGATGAGCATGGCCGATTCATGGGTGGCGTTGAGCAGCGCCCGGGCCGTTTGCTCGTTGTGACGGACCCTCTTTTCAGCCGCCCTGAGCCTTCGGGTCACGATCTGTCCGCTGAGTCCCAGGAAAATGACCAGCGTGGCGACGATAAGGCGCATCCATGTTTCATGGGGATCGGGGGTGAATATCTCGGAGTAGAGCGATCCATGATGAAAGATATAGACATGTACAAAAGCTTCCAGAAACCAGAAGAGCAGGGCGATACCCACACTGATCAGGAAGAAATACCGGCTTATGACCGTCTCGCTGTTCCTCCGGTGGCTCATGATGTTTTTTTTGTGGTGAAGACGGGGAAAGAACTCCCCGCAGGATAAAGTGAAGGTCTTTCCCCTTCATGAATAATAAACCAGGCGACCTTCGGGTCGCCTCTCCCGCCCCTGTTGATATTTCTTTGATTTTAATAAAATTCGTACTTATTCTGCAATGTTTTTTATTTTATTCATGCCGTGGTCAATTATTGCTCCGTTCTTCAAGATCCTGGATTCCGGGCTTTCTTGTGAGATCTCCGTCCAGGTCGACGAAGACGCCGTATTCACCCTCCAGAACGACTCGGTTGTTTGCAGAGGTGCCCCCGGTCCCGGTGTACTTGTCCGGCAGGCCGCCGTTATCGATGAAGAATGCCATGCTCGGACCGCCGTGATAGTCGTTTCGTATATCCCTGTTGTTCGTAAGATAGTAGGTGTCGCGACCGTTCATATCGAGAAAAACCGAAAATCCGTTATGGGCGGCAGCGCCCTGGGAAAAGAACAGGTCCCGGCAGTCATAGACATCGTCGCCGGCGCGGTCGATCAGAGCCGCCGAACCCAGGTCCCAGGCGGCCCCCTGGAGAGCGCCAACCAGCCCTGAGTAATGATCGTTGCCGCCTTCGTCGATCAGGATCCCCGCGGCTGAGTGAGCGGAAAACCCCTGGCCGTATCGAGAGCCGGAGTATGTATCATCCTGGTCACCGCCGTTCATCAGGATGCCGAGGCCGAAATAGTACCCCCCGCCCTGGGAAAAATTCCCCGCCACAAAGCGGTCCCTTCCATCGCCGTCGATCAGTATGCCGATGCCTCCCGAGGCCCGGTCGCGGAACCCGACGCCGAACCCCTGGGAAAATCCGTCAAAAACGCCCGATATGCCGTAGGAGCCCGGTTTTTTGCCCGTTGCCGAGTACCTGTCGTCACCCGCTTCATCACGCAGGATACCGGTGCCGCCGGGCCCGCCAACGCCCTGCGCGTAGAGATGTGAGAAATAACCGTCATCACCGCCGTGATCGATCAGAAGACCGATCCCCCAGAATCCTACTCCCTGGTTGTATTCCTGGCCTTCATAGCGGTCATCACCCGCAAGATCGATCAGGATCCCCGTGCCGGCCACGCCGGTTCCCTGGGAAAAACGAGTGCTCCGGTACGTGTCATCCCCGCTTTCGTCGATCACCATCGATATACCGAGGAGTGCACCGCCCTGGGAAAAATCCCTGGTGGCGGTATAAAGATCATTTCCACAGCAGTCCAGTATCAGTACCACTGCTGGTCCGTCCGTCCCGGATTTTGAAGGGGACAGATAGGTATCGTCCCCGCCGAGGTCGATTATAACCGGGATATCGGCGGAGACGCGATTCGGGCCGCTTCCGAGGATGATCATGGCCCCCGCCGCGGTCTCTTCTCGATACAGGATATCACCGCTTATGCCGTCCACGCGATATTCCCCCGGGGCATCGAAGGCTTCCATCGCCCGGCCGAACCGGTCGATCCACTTGCCGTCGGCCAACCTGCTCAGGATCGCTCCCGCCTGGACCAATGCGGTGGTGTCGATCTTTTCCAGGAGCATCAAGGCCCGCTCCCCCGTTTCCGAGACCGAAACACAGTCGTTCGTTTCCGGGGGGCAGTCGAACCCGTCCTCAATGAGTTTCGGAAGGTTCTCGGCGAGGAAACGCCGCTCACCGGGCGCAATATCTTTCAGGGCCCGCTCACGAACCGCTACCGCCGCATCAACGAGGTTTCTTATGTAGGAGATGTGTTCCGCCGGGTCTTCCGTTTCGGGAGCCGCCGGTATGGGTGGGAAGGGCCCGGCGGGCCGGCCGAGCAGTTCTGTCGCCCGCAGTACCATGTTCTCGATCGGCGCCTGTTCCAGTTGCCGGGTAATGTCATCGGCGACGAGCGGAAGCTGGAGGGGATTTTCATGAATGTAGCGGAAAAGGACCGTTCGGAACGGGTCGGACCATTCCTCGTCTTCCCGGTAGCGGCTCAGGAGGTCCTCATAGGCGTCTTCAAGATCGTAATGGGCGATCAATGAGTGGATGAACGTCGCAAGGGGATCGGGGTGGCCGCCGTACCGGTCGGCATAGTCCTTCCATTCTTCCGGTGAGACCCGCGCCTGGTTTTTCCGCGCTTCCAGAACCGCCGTGATATCGAGGATATGTACTTCTTTTCGCACGGAAACATCGAGGCTCTTACCGGGTTTCTGAACGTCAATGAGCGCATCCAGTTCTTTGCGGTCCTTGACAACCTGCGGGCGCGCGGATCGCCCCTCTTCAATGGTGGTTTCTTCGCGGACGATGCGAAGCCGCAGGTCATCGCCGACCTTTTTTTCATCCTTGATATAGGAACTGAAAGACTGGAGGAGCGTGCCGGGATCGAGGTCTCCGATCTCCATCGAATCGCAGGCGATGATGACATCCCCTACCCTGATGCCCGCCTTCATTGCCGCGGAGCCGCCGACCACCCGGGCCACGCGGAGCCCCTGCGTGAGGCCGAGGCCCGGATACCGGCTTTCCAGTTCCGTGGCCGGCCTGTATCCGATGCCGAGAAAGGGACGCGGCTGATCATTGCCGTCACCGGCGGGGCAGGGGGGTGTAACGAGAAAGACCGCCAGGAGAGCAGACAGAATACCGAAACGTGCAATGAGGCCGATACGTGCCGTCATCGGGATTCCTTTATATCCAATGTAACAGGCCGGCGCAGACGATCATGAGGCCCGCGTTCACGGCGAACATTGTACCGATGACGGTGACCTGTGTCTTCGGTTTCCAGTCATAACAGAACATGGAAACGACGAAGAAGGGGATATAGACGGTGACGAACACGGGGAAGGCCCCCCACCAGGGATAGACCCAGACGAAGGCGGGGGTTTTGGCCAGGAATATTTCAAAAATGGAGAAGAAGGCGGCGTTGCCCACCGCCACCAGGAGGCGGTTGTTGATGCCGAGGATCTTCATCTTCGGGTCCTCCGGCAGGATCTTGCTGAAAACGAGGCCGGCGATGGAAAACATGAGACTCAGCTCGACACCGACGCCGACGAGAAGGAGGAACGCCGTTCCCGTGGGGACGGTCCACAGGGCATGACCGCTGAAATACTGGATCAGCGCGTTGATGATCTCCGCCAGCCAGTGCACCATGTACAGCGAAAGTCCCGCCGCTATGCCCTTCCAGTTCTTCTTCGACGCCTCATTGAAGTAGACATAGACGACCAGGGCCAGGAGTGGAATAACATACCACTGGAACGGTTCGCCGCTCCGCAGTATGGACAGGGCCTGCTGTGTCACTTCGGGATGGATAAGTGTGTTCATGGGATTCCTCCTTTTTAAAATCTCTTACTAAATGTTCTCCGTGCCCCTCATGCGTTCATCAGGGAAGCATGACCGTACCTTTCATGAAAAGGGCGCAGCGTCCGGAGATCAGGACGCGGTCGTTCTTCAGTTCACAGAACAGCTCACCGCCGCGGGACGATACCTGGCGGGCGTGCAGTGATGTCCTGCCGAGGCGGTCGGCCCAGTAGGGAGTCAGTTCACAGTGGGCGGAACCCGTAACGGGGTCCTCGTTGATACCCACACCGGGGCAGAAAAAACGTGAAACAAAATCACAGGCTTCACCGGGAGCCGTCACGATGACACCCCGGAGACCAAGGCCTTTCAGGATCTCGAAATCCGGTTCCAGTGCCCTTATGTCATCTTCATTCTCAAAGAGGGCAAGATAATCTTCGGAAGAGAGGACCCGGGACGGTTGCGCGCGAAGACCGGCGGCCAGTTCGGCGGGTGCGTTGCAGGGCAGTGGCGGTTGGGACGGGAAATCCATGACCAGGAGGTCGCCGTCACCGCGGCTGACCCTGAGGATGCCGCTCCTGCTGGTAAAAACCACCTTGTCGAGCGCCGGGGCGAGTTCCCTCAGGATGATATACCCCGATGCCAGCGTCGCATGGCCGCACAGGTCTATCTCCACGGTGGGCGTGAACCATCGCAGTTCGTAGACATCACCTTTTTGAACAAAGAAAGCCGTTTCGGAAAGGTTGTTCTCCATGGCGATCTTCTGCATGAGCGAATCGTCGATCCAGCCTTCAAGCGGGCACACCCCGGCGGGATTGCCGGCAAAAACGGTGCCGGTGAACGCGTCGACCTGATACTGGGTGAGTTCCATAAAACAGCCTCCTCATTTTTTAACTGGTAGATTCTCAATTATTGGACAGAAGGGTTTTTTACAAGGGAAAATTAGCGGCTTCGAAAAAACTCCATATGCCGTGCCCTGCCTCATCCTTCGTCATTGCGCCTTTAAGGACTTCCGTTACGGGGCGAAAACGCTGATATGCTTGAACAATTCACCGTCAAAGAATCCTCGATCTCGAGCCTTCCCGGGTATGTCCGGGAATACACCACGTCAACGATGTTGCCGCACAGGGTATTCCCGTTTTTGTCATGCATGCCGTGTGCTCCTCCGTCTTTGCCGGTGTATTTCTCTCTGTTGTTCCCGGGGAAGCATGCAACCCTGAACGCAGGTCCGGTCGCAGGTGCCGTCACAGGGTTCCGTATGAATGACCACGTTGGCGCCGGGGTATATTTCCCGTATCCGGTCCTGCATGCGATGGCCCAGTTCATGGGAATTCTCAACCGACATTCGGGGGTTCACTTTCATGTGAAATTCGATGAAACGCTGTGTCCCCGCTTTCCGGGTCCGCAGCTTGTGGATCCCGTGCACTTCGGGGTAGAAGGAGGCGATCAGGTCATGGATGACCCTGCGTTCATCCTCGGGAAGGGAGGCGTCAAGGAGGTCCCGTCCCGACTGCACCGTCAGGCGCCAGGCGGTATGCATGATCAGGGCTGCAACGGCGTAGGCCGCCACGGGATCGATCCATTCGAGCGGTATCCCGGGTACAAGCCGCTTCCCCGCCAGGATCAGCACAAGACCGATCATGACACCCGCCGAGGTATATACATCGGTACGGAGGTGCCAGGCGTCCGCCTGCAGGGCGATGGAATCGGACTCTCTGCCGACCCTGAAAAGCCGCTCGGAAACGAAGAGGTTCACCACCGTTGAAAGCAGCATAACCCCGACGCCCCAGCCGATCACCTTTATCGGCCGTGGATCGAGAAGCTTGCCGGTGGCCTCGTAAAGTATCCAGATGGCGGCGGCGAAAATAAGGATCGCCTCTATGGTGCCCGATATGTTCTCTATCTTGCCGTGGCCGAAGGGATGTTCCCTGTCGGCCGGTTTGCCCGACGTTTTGACCGAAAAGAAGGCGATAAAGGCCGCCAGCAGGTCGATGCCGGAATGGATCGCCTCGGAAATGATTGACACGGCCCCGGTCATGATGCCGACAAAAAGCTTGAGAACGATAAGGATGGAATTGGACACGATGGAAAGAGTCGCGGCGGCGATCTTCTTTTTCTGGACATCCATTGGCCGGACCTTCAGTTGAATGTCAGCGAGACCCGTAAATGGCCCCTTCCTTTGCATTCCCTGCGGGATATCGGAAACCCCTGTCATTTGCGAATGCAACAACCTCTATCATGTTTGGTGACAATTTAACAGTCCTTTGGCTCAGCGCGCAGTAAGGGCGATATAAAAAAGGCCCCGGTGCCTTTCGCCGCGGGGCCTCTCAGTTGTTTGTTTCCTGGATTACTGGACGGGACCGAGGGGAAGAACGGTCTTCCCGTACACCTCGTTCCACACCTGGGCCATGGCCGCGTAAATGGCCGAGAACCCGCAGACGACGCCCTCATATCCGGCGAAATGCTTCACGGCCGTACTCCCCGACGCGTCCCCCCAGGCGAGCAGAAAGAAGAGCAGTGCCAGGGTGAGGAATACGAACTGCAGGGCCCGGTTCAATTTCAGTGTCCCGATGAACATGAAGAAGGTGAACAGTCCCCACATGAAAAGATAGGTCGCCATGGCGCCTTCCGTCGGACCCTGCCACCAGCCGAACTTGGGCATGAGCAGCAGAAATACCAGGGTCAGCCAGAAGAGGCCGTAGGACGTAAATGCTGTCGTGCCGAAGGTGTTGTTCTTCTTCCACTCCATGATGCCGGCGATGATCTGTGCCAGCCCGCCGTAAAAGATACCCATGGCGAGTATCATCGTATCAAGGGGATAGAAACCGGCGTTATGAATGTTCAAAAGTACCGTCGTCATCCCGAATCCCATGAGTCCCAGCGGTGCCGGATTAGCAGTGGTGTCCTGAATTGTAACAAGTTCCTTTCCCATATGTACCTCCTTGCGATTTTCCATTTCGTGACAAAGAAATCAACACGAATTTCTATACGGGTTCGATGGTTGATGTGGGTTTTTTTGTTATGTTGTAAGTGACGCTGACCACGCCGGGGACCTCGGCCGTGATCCGGTCGGCGAGCTTTTCCAGCGTATCGAAGGAAAGCCGGCTCGGCTCGGCCGTTACGGCGTCGCTGCTTTCCCAGCAGCGGACCTCGATCTGGGTGCCGAAATCCCGCCTGCCGTCCCGTATGCCCGTCACGCGGTCTTCGTGGAGAATGGCGAGATACTGAAAGGCGCCGCTGTCCTTCAATTCCTCTTCGACGATCTTTGTCGCCTTTCGGACCAATTCCGTCCGTTCCCGCGTGACCTCTCCGATGACCCGGGCGGCCAGAGCGGGACCGGGAAAGGGCGGCCGGGAATACAGTTCCTCGGGAAGCCCCGCGGCCTTTCCGACCTCACGCACCGCCGGCTTGCGGAGCTCGATGATCGGTTCGAGCACTTTGTACCCGTACTGTTCTTCCGGGTCGATGCCGAGCTGTTCCAGGATATTGTGCTGCCGCTTGATGCCCGCCACCGTTTCTTCCACGTCGGTGTAATTCGTTCCCTGAAGGAGATAGGTCGCACCGCTTTCCCTGACAAGCCTTCCGAACACGTCCTTATAAAATGTGTCCGTAATGGCGTTCCGTTTATCCTCGGGGTCCGTTTTACCCTTCAAGGCTTGGAAGAACTCATCCTGCGCGTCGATGATCTCAACGGTTATCCCCAGTTCTTTGAACCAGTCGACGATCTGTCGGGGTTCATCCTGGCGCATGATACCGTTGTCGATGAAATATGATTTCAGGCGATCTCCCAGTGCCCGATGGGCGATCATGGTGACCACCGAGGAATCGACACCCCCCGAGAGGGCGTTTATCGCCATGCCGCCACCTACGATCGAAGCGATTTCCGCTGCCTTTTCTTCAATGAACTTGTGTGGATCAAGATCCTGTAACGTGATTTCCCTGATTTCCTTCATGCCGTGTCTCCTCTTCAGGCCCGACCGGGCTATATTATTGAAATTGTTGCATTTATGCCCATCATAAGGGGAGTTGTGATGTCCTCCTCCAAAAACCAGTTTTGCATAATGCCCTGTATGAAAAAATGATGCAACAAAAAAAGCCCCCGTGAAGGGGGCTTTGAGCAGGAAATCAGCTTTCAGTAGCGGAAAATGGCTGCAATGGACCTTTCACCCGGCATCTCCTTCGGATCGATGGAGTAGACCGTTCCCCCGTTCAGGGTGGTCCTGATCGCGGCGAGATCGAACAGGTCCTCATGCCCCTGTTCCTCCTCGCCTGATAAGAAAACCCGGTTTCCTTGGGGGTCATATCGCCCCCACACCTGAACATCGATGTCAATAAAGAGAATCCCCACCCTGCCGTTGCACGCGGCGGGAACGATCTCGCTGATATTGTCCGATGACAGGCCGGTGCCCACGTTCTGCCGGTACTGGGCCAGTGCGTCGACCCGTTTCTGCTCCATGAATGATTCAATTACCGGAAGCGCCAGGTGAAGCAGGTCATCTCCGTCCATTCCCTCCGGGTTTCCCGTGATGGCCGTTTCCGCCAGGTGGGCGTACGTATTGGCCTCCCTGAAGATCGGGAAGAGGTAGTCGACACCGGCGAACAGAAGAGGATGGCGCTTATCCTTCAGAAAATCACGCAGTTTTCTGTCGACGATCTTGAAATACTGAAGGATTTTGCCCTTCGTGTCTTCCGATCCCGTGTGGAGCTGAAGACGCTTCTCAAAAGTGTCAAGGTTCAGTGCATCATTGATGTTCTGGGGCATGCCGGTGATCTCGATCTCCTGGACCCCGTATCGGGAGCATTCAAAGAGCCGCACGCTGTTCTGGCTGATGGCAAGGATGTAAAAGGTCATCCTGTCACTCAACATTGGTATGATCGGTTTCAGGTGAAACCGGTCGCTGACGACGACGATCTCATCGAACTCTCGTGGCAGGCGGAAATATGAGAACTGACCCGGAGAAATAAAAAGGGCAAATCCGCGATACTGATTCTGCCAGAAGGGGATGTCGCTGACCAGTTCTTGGGCCGGCTGAAGAAACTCCCTGATTTCTGACGGCCGAAGTTCACGAAACGAAAGTTTCTCTTCGGCCTCCCGCAGCAGGTTTTTGAAACGGATCTGATTTTGCTGGGTTTCCGCGCCTTTTTGGATCGTCGGCATGTACATCGATAAACAGATGCCCACCTGCTGTTCCATGAGGGGGCTGAGGGTGTCTCCCGTTACTCTTTCCATTCAATAAAACCTCCTTATGGAAAGTAAAAGTGAATAAAAGAGAACCGGAAAAGTATCGGTCTCGCTTTTGTTTTTCAAGTATATATAATCTCGGTACAGCGGGCAATAAAAGAATTTTTTTCCAATCTTCCCGGCCTGTTTAGCAGGGTTTCTGTCGTGTATATCAAGGGGGAAGTGGAGATCGAGGAAAAATGGGTACAGAAGAATCGCACAAGCGGTCCGGCGGACATCATTTATTCGATCGAGGCTTGTGATGAAGCTTTCTTTCCTTTCGCGATACAGTCAATAATGCATGTCACGTTCGTGATGACCATGATCAGACAGATGATCATCACCGTCCAGCCCGTGCCGGGATCTTCCGCGATCAATGCCGGTATCACAACCGCCATGAACCAGAGAAGGGCCGCTGTCGCCGTTGTCCATATGAGCCAGGCCGGGATGACGGCACACAGGTAATATCGTGATCCCAGGCGGTGTTTTATATACCATGCCCCCGTCATCAGGGCGATCGATGCTATGAGAAGATTTGCCGCACCGAAGGTCGGCCATAGGACGGTGAGATTCCCGCTCCATGCGAGATAAATGCCAAGAAGTGCGGGGATAAAAGAGGTGAAAAAGCGATTTGTCAGGAACCCGGCCGATGCGCGTGAGCCCGTTTTGCCTGAAGAGAAGACCTCTGTGATGCAGTACCGGCCGAGACGGTTTGCCGTATCCAGGGTGGTCATTCCGAAAGCGGCCACCCACATGCCGGCGATAACCGTGATCGCCTCCGCGGGTATAATACCGAGCCACGTGGCGGCGATCATATCGGTATAGGATTCGATGAACAGGTTAGCACCGGTCAGTTCCACCGATTCGGTCGTCGATGTGAACAGGGCCGCCCAGTTGGTCGGGTTCAGCATGACATCGATACCCATGTCCGCCCCGCTTTTCTGTATCGCCGTGTAACCAAATCCGGCAATGGCCGCGATCACCATGGTTGACAGAAATCCTTCGGTAAGCATGCCTCCGTATCCGATGAGCAATCCGTCGCTTTCTTTCGGGAGTTGCTTTGATGATGTGCCCGACCCCACGAGCGAATGGAGACCCGACAGGGCGCCGCAGGCAATGATCAGCGGCATGGCGGGCCAGAGGGGGGTTGGTTTCCCGGCCGAGAGGAGAGGGGAAAATGTGGTGACCACCGGTATTTCGAAACCTCGAAAGGCGAACAGGGTTCCCACAAGGCCGATCAATATCCCCGTGTAAAGGAGAAAGGAATTCAGGTAATCCCGTGGCTGGAGCAGGGTGTGCACCGGCAGGGCCGATGCGATAATAATGTAAAAGAAGAAAACAACCATCCAGGTCGTGTAGGAGGCCTGTATCGGGAAAAGGATACCCAGGGTGATCGATGCCGCGAGCAGTATGATGCCGACGATCGTCGCCGTCGAAAAACCCACGTTTTTTAACCGATAGATCAGGACACCGAGGATCAGGGCGGCGATGGTCGTCCAGAGGAAGGTCGAAGCGATCTGCGGAGTCCTGATAAACAGGGAACCCAGGACAGTGCCGAGGGACGCAATGATCATGACAAGAAAAAAGAAGGAAATACCGTAAAAGGCCTTTCCCGTGCGCTTTCCAAGAATCTCCACGGTTACGAACTGAATGGACTTCCCGTCATGGCGGACCGAAGCCATCAGGGCCAGGTAGTCATGAACGGCACCGATGAAGATGTTCCCGAACCAGACCCAGAGAATCCCGGGGAGCCATCCCCAGCACAGTGCCAGTGCGGGACCCACGATCGGCGCCACTCCCGCGATGGAAGAAAAATGGTGTCCGAAAAGAACCTCCCGGCGCGTGGGAACATAATCGAACCCGTCATACAGGCGGCGTGCCGGCGTTTCCTTTGCGTTCGATGCGTGAACGACCTTTTGCTCCAGGATCCTGCCGTAACTGAAATAGGCCAATACGTAAAGGATCAATCCGAGAAGAATAATGAGAGCGGTAATGGTATGTCTCCTTTTGAGTTATTTTAACCGTTATCCAACATTCATCCATAATAAACTATGAAAATCGAGGGATTGCATTCGTTTTGCGAACCCAACTGTCTGTCACCGGGATTTAAAGAGATTACAGAGAAAAGGTTTTATTTCATAACAATAATTAAAAACTATGAAGTAGTTTTTTACTGTAATTAATCAGAAACCCATCTTTTGAATTTTGACAGATCAATTTCACCCTTATGAACCGATATCTGTGTCCAACCTCCGGAATGGATCTTCACTGTCAGGCCGGATATAGCTATGTGGCCGTAACTTTTACTTGGTTCTATCCTGCTGCACGTACCCCGAAAACTGCTGCACCGCTCGTTAACACAGGGGCAGGTTTCATAATTTTCAACGTCAGCACATTGCCCGGCAACAATATCTCCGCTCCACTCTTCCAAGGTTGCTGTTACAAGTTCCGGGAAATAGATCTTGATAAATGGTGCCCCCTTGGTATTCCAGCCAGCGCCTCCGTATCCCAGTGGAGTTGTCACATCGACATCGCCATCGACCTTTAATACTGTTGATTTCACATTTTCTACGCCGATGCAGCCGTAGAAAGTCTTTGCCGGCATTTTATCATAGTGGTGGCACGCAAGTCCGTCCCAATCGCAATACGCGAAAGGTCCGAATGTTTGGTCGGCGAAATACGGCGAATCCGGGGGCCACAAAACAATTGTGGCTTTAGATTCAGCTATGAGTGGGGCGACTTCATCTTCATAGGGGCAGAGCTTCATCTTGAACCAGGGACCGTACCAAGGTATGGAAGTGTCAATCATCCTTGCTTTACATTTATCCCAGCAAATTGTGAACATTGAGGGTGGTTCAGGCGACCAGCTGACATTGATCTCATCGCTGATCGGTCTGAGTGTGGCCTGTGAAGCAAGAGGAAAAGTCAGGGAGACTACCAGCAGAAAACTAACCGAGAACGCACACCAACTCACTACTTTTCGGGGTAGTTTCATAAAAAGCCCCTTTTCCCGGGCAGTTAAAGCCTTTTTGAAACCGCGATAACTTCACAAAAATATTGTTTAATATGTACCCCTCAATGAGGCTCCTGTCAAATGTTTTTTAGAAAATTCCTGCTCGACAGGAAACGTCCGCCCGTCCCATCGGGCAGGAATTTTCAGCCGGCGAGCCAGAGCTCTTGTGGGAAGTCGGCAGTCAGATTTTCCGTTCCGTCGGCCGTCACGAGAACGATGTCCTCAGGCATTGCACCGGAGAGCACCATGTCCATGTCCCAGGCGCCGACCTCGACACAGAAAACCATGCCTTCCTGTATCACCGTGGGCTCGCCCCTGATGATCCATGGTGGCTCGTGATTTGAGAAGCCCATGCCGTGCCCTACGAAATTTATGATGTGATCCTGAAGGGGGTCCATTTTCTTCAAGGCTTCGAGGGACACATCGAATGCATGACCGACCGTCGCCCCGGGTTTCAGGGCGTCGATCGTCGCCTGTTCCGCTTCCATTGCCATGTTTGCAAGGTCGATCATTTTGGGTGGTGGCGTACCGACATAAAAGGTCCTCTGGAAATCCATCTGATACCCCTGGTAAGAAGGACCGCAGTCACTGATCCCCATGTCTCCTTCCTGTATGACGCGGTCCACCGGTCCGGTGATCCACCGGAATACCCCGCCTTCTTCCGCGGCGTTGCTTGACCAGCAGAGCCACGTCGACGAGCTCGGACTTCCGAACAATTCCTGTTCGGCGCATGCCTGCCAGAAGGTCCGGTGGACATCAAGCTCGTTGACACCCGGTTTAATCGCCTCAAAGGCGATTTTCAGTACCCTGCAGGCCCGTTTGCACCCCTCCCTGATGATCTCGATCTCATAGGGGGTCTTCACACTTCTCTGTTCCCATATGACCGGGTCCGCGGAGACGATCTTCGCGTCCGGAAGGCGGCTTCCAAGTTGGTCATATTCTTCAAAGGAGAGATAGGTGTCGATATCCGGCCCCTTTTCTATGCCGAGCACCCCCATGTCCAGATTGAGGTCTTCCAGTGTGTCCCTGAGGAGCTTCCAGAATTCCAGGGATGGTTTTACCCCGAACAATATTTCACCCAGAAGCTGCGCGGCCTCGGTCTCACTCCAGAATCGCAGGTCTTCAACGTATGTCTTCAAAACGGTCTGCCACGAGAAGGCGCCATGTCCCACGATGACCGGCTCGTGCTCCTGTGACAGGATCATACAGGAACGCCAGACCCAGTTGTGCATCTGGGCCACATCCGTCCACCCGCCGTAATACCACCAGTTTGTTGGTGAAAAAAGGATCATGGCATCCATTTTATGTTTTGCCATGAGCGTTTTTGACCGATCGATACGCCGCCGGTACTCTTCGTAAGGCATGGACGCCCACTTCTTGTCTTTTTTCCCGACTATTGATCTGAACATGCTCCTCCCTCCCTTCGGATGTGCATTTCGCCGCTTCCCCCCGGCGCTTATACGCCGTGCCTGGTTTTTCTTCTTGAGTGATCTTCTGACAGCCCCCCTGTTACACGTGCCTTATGGTGATACCGTTCATAATACCCTTCAAAAAGCGGCGGTCAAGCATAATTAGTATGTTTTTCCACCCCCTTTTATACCTTACCGAAATGTTTTGATGGTTCGCTTCAAGTGCCGGGAGTGTAAGCAGAATGCTCTATCTTGTGGACGGTGATGAATGCTAAACGGGGGTTGAGGGGGATGCAATCCCCCTCATTAAATTTCTTAGATGCCCCGCCCTTTGGGCGTTGAGAATTTCTTAATTCTTGGACCATTCATAATGAGAAAATTGGTCTATTCTTCATCTCGTGGCAACTAACCTGTGTTTAGAATTTAATAGCGCCGCCGCAGATACTCAGGCATTGCCCGGTAACATAATCACCCAGGTCCGTGACGAAAAATTCTACTGCCTTCGATATGTCGTCAGGGTTTGCCATACGCCCAAGAGGAATTTGCGACAGGAGCTGTTCTTCAATGCCCGGGATTGCATCATAGACGAGTACCCTGAGTCGCCGCGTATCAACATAGGCCGGTGAGATGCAGTTTACGGTAATGCCGAAGGGGCCAAGCTCCTGGGCCAGAGACCGGGTGTACGATATAACCCCTGCTTTTGCGGCACCGTAGGACGAATAGACCCCAAACTGCTGTGCCTGCAATCCTGCCTGGGATGTGGTATTGACGATACGCCCCCATTTCCGGGCCTTCATGTGTTCCGCCACGGCCTGCGAACAGAAAATGGTGCCCATGAGGTTCCGATCAATCGTGGCCCTGAGATCTTCTTCCGATACCATCGACGCGATACTTGCCATGACGTCACCAGCAAGTCCCCCCGCGTTATTAATCAGAATGTCGATATGACCGAGTTCGTCCAGCGCCTTTTGTATCATAGCCTGGACCTCTTCTTTTTTGCAGACATTTGCCTCGATTCCGATGGCACGCACTCCCAAGGTACGAATCTCTTCAACCACGGTCGGTGTTGCCATTTCTTCCTGAAATTCTTTATAGGATTCGAGATTGATATCGTTGATGACAATATCAGCGCCGAGGCGGGCTAACCGCAGCGCATGTGCTCGTCCGATCGCCCGTGCTGCACCTGTTATCAATGCGACCTTGCCTTTCAACTTCATAGGACCCTCCTTTATGGTATAAATATTACCTTTGCTGCTTCCTTTGCGGCGGCCAGTTTAAATCCCCGCTCTCCTTCTGTGAGCGGCAACTTGTGAGTTATCATGGGTTCAACGGTGATCTGCCCCGATGAAAGCAATGCCAGTGCGCGTTTCCATGTATCAGGTTCATATGCATATGCTCCTATCAGAGATTTTCTGCCACGCACCACATCAGTCGGCGAAAATTCGGCCGTATCGGGGTGAATACCGATAAGGACAACTTTGCCTCCCGGCCGCACCATGTTCAGTGCCTGTGGTATGGAAGCAGGATTGCCCGATGCCTCAAAGACAATATCAAGACCGGCACCAAAGCCTCCTCCTGTCAGCTCTGCAGCCGTTGCGGCGGGGTCGTCTTCCTCTACATTGAGCATGGCGTCGGCACCAAGCAGTCGGGCGACCTCAAGTCTTTTCATGTCGGTACCCGTTCCCACCATCATGACAAAGCTCGCTCCGGAAGTCTTCAGTACCTGAAGCGTGAGCAGCCCAATAGGGCCGGGGCCCAGAACGGCTGTTGTCTGACCCGGGAGGATACCGGAAAGTTCCACGGCATGGATCGCTACTGAAAGCGGCTCGCAGAGTGACGCTGCCTCATCACTTACATTGTCGGGAATTTTTAAGATGTGAGCAGCGGCCGTTATTTTCAGATACTCTGCAAAGGCCCCATTGGAAAGAAGACCCAGTACCATTTTCCCGATACATGCTTCACCGTCGCCTACCTGGCAGAAATCACACCGGCTGCAGGACATGTACGGAAGTGTTGTAATCCGATCCCCCACGGTCACCTTTCTTACTTTTGAACCCGTCTCGACGACTTCACCTGAATATTCATGCCCCGGTATTATGGGCAGGGGAACCCATTCATATCCTGGGGTATATTCGTACAAATGTACATCGCTCCCACAGAGGCTTCCACAACGCACTTTCACCAGGATGTCGACATCTCCTACTTCAGGCATATCGACATCGAGGACTTCGATGCCGCGCTCCTGTTTTGTTTTGACTATGGCTTTCATGACACCTCCTCTTCTAAAATACACGTAACAGATCTTCCAGTTGTGCAATTTTTAGAAAGGGCTCCGTGCGTTCCGTCGCCACATCAAGAACGGTCGGCACCGAGGCCTTAAAGGCGTTTCTGAGTGCCGGTCCCAGTTCGTCGGGTTTTTCAACCCTTACACCATTGCACCCGCATCCGAGAGCAATCTGCACATAGTCCGTATCCGCAAACTCGGTGGCCACAACCCGCTGTGTAATCGACTGCACATTGTGAACCATACCAAGCACTGAGTTATTCATGACCAGAAAGACAACCGGCAACTTATATTGCGCAGCCGTGGAAAGAACGTGAAGCATCATGGCAAAACCGCCGTCTCCAACCACTGAAAGGACCGGTCTATCCGGAAAGAGGAGTTTCGCGGCCACTGACGCCGGCGGTCCCCAGCCCATTCCGGCCACCCCGCCCGGAGAGAAGACCGTTCCCGCTCTCTGACTCTTGAATAAGTTAGCCATCCAGAGCCTGTTGTTACCCGCGTCAAGAGTGATGAGTGTTTCAGGATCGATATTATCCTGGATTTCCCGCACGATTCGCTGAGGCAGTAAAGGAGCGGCATCTGATGAGAATTCAGGCACCTGGCAGTAACTTTCGTCCTCTTTCCGTTTTTCAACCGCGGAAATCCTCTTCGTTGCCTTATCCCGGTCCGCTTTTTCACCGAGGGCCGCGATAAGCTGTTTTAATGTCAGCTTCACATCACCGATAAGCGCTGTTGTAATGGGGTAGGTCCACCCTGCATTTCTGGGGTCCACGTCGATCTGAATGATTTTCTGACGATGAGGATCGATGAACTGTGGGCTGTCAAACCGGGTGTCGCTGGGACCGAGGTGGCATCCCGCAACCAGGATAAGATCCGCATCTGCGATCGTGCTGTTTGCCACGGGCTGACCAAAAGAACCCATCATGCCCAGTGACAGAGGATGAACACCTGGAAAAGCGCTCAATCCTTTGTAACTGGTCGCGACGGCTGCCCCGAGCAGTTCGGCAAAAGTCATAAGCTCACCATAGGACTTGGAAAGATGAATCCCGTTTCCCGCAATTATCACAGGATTTGCGGCTTCCAGAAGAAGTGTAACCGCTTCTTCAAGGGACTCGGCGGACGGATTGGTAATCGACGGCTTCAGATATCCTTCCGATGAATACAGCCGGGGGCACCGCTCGGGGTCGATTTCACCCTTCACGGCTTTGCTGCGCATGACAACGCATGCGGGTCCCGGACGTCCCGAAACGGCGTGTTTGATCGCAAACTGTACACCCTGTACCGCTTCTTCTGGTGTCACGGCATATGTGGTAAATTTACTCATTGAACGAAGTATTCCAACAATGTCAAAGGACCCGTACTCACCCGTTCCGGATTGATAGGATGCATGCTGGCTGAACCCCATATCCGATGTATCCGTCAAAACCAGCATAGGCGAGTTTGACAGATAGGCTTCAAGAATTCCAAAAGCACCGCTTGAAGCGACGAAGGCTCCCTGTCCCATGAGAACACCGGGTTTTCCCGTGACACGTCCGTACATATCCGCCATGCACGAGGCGGCCTGTTCATGACGGGTAAGCACGGCCTTGATCGCATCCTGTTTGTCATAAAGGGCATCCCAGATCGGGATTGTGCCACCGCCCGGTATGCCGAACACATGATCTATTCCCGCTTCGACAAGCACATCACATATCTTTTCACACGCCTTGCTCATAATTGCCCTCCTGATTATATTGTATTCCCGATGCACTCGTTGACGGCGCATCACGCAATTTCCTGTTCACTGCATTACAGGCCGAACAGACGCATTGCGTTCCCGCCCAGGATGGCATCGATTTCCTGTTTTGTAAATACGATCCCATCGGGTGCATTTTCCGGCAAGTCTTGTATCATCTGCAACCAGTTTTTGATGGGAAGGACAAGTTCAAGGACAGGGTTGTCCGTACCCCAGAGAAATTTATCAGCCGATGCTTCATCGATTGCTTCACGCAGCATATGGCAAAAGGCGGAAAAATTCCTGTTTGCAAGTACCTGCTGTCCGCTTATATCCGCGTAAAACGTGGTGGCCTTGGCCGCGACGAGATTGACCAACTCGTGCCACCAGCAAAATCCCATGTGTGCGGCGATTACCCGTAACGAGGGAAAATCACTTATGATGGCGTCGAGATAAATCGGCTGGGCATATTTGCTCTTGAAGGGTTTCGAAATCGGCCCCGTATGAGAAAGAAGGGGTATATCAAGCTCTTGCGCTTTTTCGAGGACTTTATAAGATTCCTCACCATCAGGGAAAAAGCCCACTGTGGGATGGTACTTTAGTCCGCGGCATCCATACTCGTTGATTGCCCGGTCCAGGATATCAACGGCATCGGGCCTTCGAGGGTCCACTCCGGCAAAGGCTATTATTCTATCCGGATATGCTTTTGCCAATGATCCGTAAAACTCATTTATTTCGTTCACCGATTTCCGGGGTTCACCAATTCCATAGCCCCAGTCAAGCGCCATGATATATGCCATGTCGATGCCGGCATTATCTAGGCTGGCAATCAGCTTTGAACCATCCGTGTCCATCAGACCGTCCAGCATATCCTTTTTTACCTGCTCTCGGGTAAGTTCGCCCATTCCCATTCGCTTCAGGTAATCCACAGCGATGTCCGCAAGCGCGTTCCAGTAATTTTCTGAAATAATGTCCCATGTCCACACATGACAATGTGCATCAATGATCATACGGCCGCTCCTTTCTTTTCTCTGTGGGTTCATCTGCGAAAAAGGTGCAGATGGTGTTGATGGTATTTACACCTGCCCGAAGTCTCCTTCACGAAGACAGGTGCTGTTTTCTGCATTATCCTGAACGTTTTATTGAGATACTTATATCTATGCGGAAAAACTACGTATTGACACAAAACGAAAAGTTTTTTACATTTTGCGCAAATTGTGAAGGATATATCTGCAAAGACGTGCATCGATCGAATTCGAGAACGTGTAAAACTCACGGATACGATCCGGATGCGGTCATGTTCCTATGTAGCGGGAGGGGACTGGAATAAGCATCTTTTATAATAATCTAACTTTTCAAGCCTTAACATTTTGTATGAACAATTGATTGCACCGTTTCAAAGACGTTGGATGTGAAACGTATGAGATTTGCGTTTGTATCTCATCTTATTCCAGGTTTGGCAAACTCGGTAATGTCAATTGTGGTGTACATTCATTTTGTAACATTCTGTGAAAACGATGATGTATGTATATGATGAAAAAATGGATCTGTAAGTGAAACAGCCAACTGCATCCGTAGATTTTTTCAAATCGATTTTGAGGGTGTTAGCCCGGTGGGGCTACGACCCTGAAGAAATTTATGAAACGATAGGTTTTGATCCCTCTATATTACATGCCGGTGATGCACGGATATCTTTAACACAATTTAATGCTTTTTTTTCGGAAGCATTAAAACGGCGCCCGGATTCCCATTTTGGATTACATATTGGAGAAAATGATGATTTCACAATGGATATTCTGCATGTAATTTTATTTAATTCATCCACATTGGGCCATGCGTTAAGAAATTTTTGCAGGTATTACAATTTGGGCCAGGATATATGCAGGCCGGTATTAACCATCAGGCAAAATTCAGCAGAGCTTGTTCTGGAAATTGATGTTCCCGACTTGATACACCATCGCCATTACGTAGAAGGTCATCTTGCGTATTATTTTACGTTGATTTCCCTTCTTGCAAATGAAAAGGTCGCGCTCGACCGGGTTCAGTTTGTTCATCCGTCACCGGATGACACGTTGGAACATGAGCGTATTTTTCAGACATTGCTGCTTTTCGGACAGTCTGAAAATAAAATCGTTTTCAATAAAAACTATCTGGATCTCCCCATCCGCATTGCAAACTCAAAACTTCTGAAATCTCTTGAAATGCATGCGATACAACTGCAAAAGGGTATCTATCATAACGATACGGTTTCATCATTGGTCGAAGATGTAATTATGAAGGCCCTTCCTTTTAGAAATGCGGACATTGTTTCAGTTTCTAAAAAAATGGGAATGAGCCCGAGGAAACTCCAGAGCCATTTGAAGAAAGAGGGCGCCAGGTACAGGGATGTGCTGGACAAAGTGAAGAGAAATCAGGCAGAATATTTTCTCGAACAACAAAACCTCTCGATCATAGATATAAGTTTCCTGTTAGGCTATTCCGAACAGAGTGCTTTTAATCGTGCCTTTAAGAAATGGACCGGCCATTCTCCCGGTGAATATCGATTCAAAAAGAATCATTTACGTTCATCATGATTGAAGGGAAGGTCTAATTTCAATATACGCCGTGCTTTTTTCACTTTCGTAAAGGGGAGAAAGTGGGAAGAAAACAGCCTAATAAAGAAAAAAGAGTTACAGGTCAAACACCGTAACCCTTATTATAACTGGAGCCGATGAGGAGACTCGAACTCCTGACCTACTGATTACGAATCA
>JAFGTS010000038.1 GCA_016933965.1 Deltaproteobacteria bacterium
GCCCCTTTGTCGCTTTGCCACCGTTTTATACTTGACAGAACCATTGAATATGCTCATAATCGCCCGTAATGAATTTTCATTACCTATCAGTTTCTGGTGCGGAAGCTGCTCGGGGGCGGTTATTTCATGAATAAATACATACGTTTCGTTCTAAGGTGGCCGAAAACTGTCATCGCTGTCCTCCTCCTCATCTCCATCATCCTCACGCCGGGCATCAAGCGGCTGGAGTTCGACAATTCGGTCGAAGCCTTCCTTCCCAAGGACGATCAGGAATACCTCTTTTTCAACCAGATACGGAACATTTACGGCGACAACGGCCGCTTCCTCATCATGGCGATCACCCCGGAGAACCTCTGGTATCCGGAAACATTCAGGGAACTCGACAGATTCTTCACGGACCTGGAGGAATATCAGACCTTTGATGAGGCCCGGGAGCAGGAACGGCTGCGACGATTCGAAGCTCTCATGGACCGTCCCGGCGATATTTCACGGCGGGACCTCATGAACGCCTTTGCCGACGACCCCGGTTTCCAGCGGCTGCTTGAACGCAAAAGCGCGACGATATTCGGCAGAAAGGGCCATTTCAACGGAAGCGACCTCAGGGGACTCAGGAAAAAGATCATTCGTTCCTGCGAGCTGAAGCGTTCAGGAATGATCGACGATATCATCTCTCCCCTGACGGCGCAGGACATCACCGGCAGGGACGATACCCTCGAGGCCTATTACCTGGTCGAAAAGGATGACAGGGGGAAAAGGATCCTTCCCGGGAACGACCGTGAGCTCGGGGAATTCAGAAGCAAGCTCGAGCGGAATCCAGCCTTCGAAAAAGGCATCTATTCGCGGGATTCCGAAACGGGGGAGATAACCTCCTTCGGCGCCGTCATCAAGTTCTTCAACAAGGGGGACCGCAATCCCATCGCCTGTGAGATACTCCAGATCATCGAAAGCTATCCGGAGCTCGGCATCACCCCCCAGGGCATGGAAATGGTCTACATCTGGATCAACCGGTATCTTCACCACGACCTGTTCACCTTTATTCCGATCGTTCTCCTGGTGGTCATTCTGGTCTTCTTTTTCAATTTCAGGACCACCCGGGGTGTCCTGCTTCCCTTCATATCGCTGGCCATGGGTCTTTTCTGGATCCTCGGCCTGATGGGATACCTGGGGTGCAAGATCACCGCCATCGGCGTCGCCATCCCCGTTCTGATGATCGCCGTGGGCAGCTCCTACTCGATACACATCATGAACCAGTACTATGCCGATTTCCGCATGATCTCCCAAAAAGGAAAGATCGAGGGACTGCGACTCTCCATGACCCATATTTCCCTGACGGTGCTCCTGGCCGGGCTGACCACTTTTATTGCCTTCATGACCCTCGTGACGAGCAGCCTCATCGGCATCAGGGATTGGGGGTTCTTCTGCGCCCTGGGGGTCCTGTTCGCCGTCATGATCTCAAGCTCCCTGATCCCCGCCGGCCTCGCACTGCTGCCGCACAGCACGGAAGTGGCCCTCACCCGGGGAGGGCCGAAAGCCGGTTTCGTCGACCGGATCATCAGGCTCATGACGAGGGGAGCGACCGTTCATTACCGGAAAGTCATGGTCGCGGTGGCGATCGTTCTCTGTATCTCCTTCGTCGGCATATACCGGCTGGAGATCGAAACAACCTTTTTGAGCTACTTCAAGGAACATGATCCTATCCGCCGGAGCGCAAAGCTCATCGGTGACCGCTTCGGCGGCGAACAGTGCCTGAACATCCTTATCGATTCGGGAAAGGCCGACGGCACCAAGGACCCCGGATTTCTCATGATGGTCGAAGATTTCCGCGGGTGGCTCGAATCGGAGGACAACCCGGACCTCAACGTCGGCAGGACCGATGCATTCCCCGACTATATCAAGACCATGCACATGGCCATGAACAACGACCGCAGATCCTATTTCAGCATCCCCGTCCATTCATCGGACATCATGGACTATCTCGAGATATACAGCGGAGAGGATGTGAACTCGGACGGGAGGGTTGACGACTTCGAATCTTACGTGGATCGTGATTTCAGGACCACTAACGTGCTGGCCAGGATCTGCCAGAAACAGGGGCATCCCATCGGGACGGCGGAGATTAACCATATCGCATCGCGAATAGCGGAGCACCTGCGGGGAACGCTGCCGCCCGGCATGTACCACCGGATAACGGGGCACCCCATGATCAACGTCAAACTCGCCTACTATATCGTCATGGGACAGGTGTTGAGCCTGTTCCTTTCCCTGTTCGTCATCGGCGTCATCGTGACGTTGCTCTTCAACCACATCAAGGCGGGGCTGCTGGCACTGATACCCATGAGCGTGGCCGTCATTTTCAATTTCGGCATCATGGGCCTTCTGGGGATCAAACTCGACCTGGCCACATCCATCATTGCCGCCGTCACGATCGGCATCGGCGTCGATGATACGATCCATTTTCTCAACACCTTCAGGCACAACCGCGAAAAAGGATGCAGCGTGGACGAAACGATCGCGAAAACGCTGGCCGTCTCGGGAAAGGCCATAATCTTCACCTCTCTGGCATTGATACTCGGTTTTTCGGTGCTCGTCACATCAAAGTTCATTCCCGTCATACTCTTCGGCATTCTCATGGCGACGACCATGATCGCCACCACCGCAGGCGCCCTGCTCATCCTGCCCGCCGCCATCAAATTGACGGGCGTCCGGATCGTCATGCACGAAGAATCGGAATCCTGGCTGGCGCGGTCTCTGAACCTGGGACGACTCTTCGGACTGGAGCAGGAAAAGTGACCCGTCTCCGGAATTGAATCGGGGAAAACGAAGGTGACCGGTTTTTTCTCGCCGGCGGATGTGATATGATACGCGAAAAATAAAAAAGTGGAGGTAAGGACAGCCGTGAAAATGAGGATTTTTCTGGCCCTGTTGGCGGTCATGTTTTTCCATCAGACACTGTACGCGGTGACGGGACGGGAGATCATGGAAAAGAGCGACGCCCTTCCGGAACCGCAGACGGCGGAAAGCACCGTTCTCATGAACATTTACAAGGGCGGCAGAGTCATGGATAAGGAATTCGAGATAATGGCGAAGAAGTTCCCGAACGACGAGGACCGGATCATGATATCCTTCATCCGGCCGACGAAGATCAAGCTCCTCACCCATTCCTACAAGGGCAAGGACGACGATCAGTGGCTCCGTCTTTCCTCGGGAAAGGTGAAACGGATCGCCTCGTCGGACAAGGGGAAACCGTTCGTGAATTCCCATTTTTACTATGACGACCTCGGTTCACGGGATATCGACGATTACGAATACACGCTCCTGGGTGAGGAGAGCGCCGTCGGAGAGGATTGCTACAAGGTTGAAGCGGTAAAAACACAGGGCGAAAAGGTCTACGACAAGCTCGTCCTTTACGTGAGGAAGTCGGACTACTTCATTGTCAGGATCGATTTCTATCAGGACGGGGAACTCCACAAGTTTCTTGAAAATTACGAGGTAAAGAAGGTGGAGGACGTCCTCACGCCCTTCAAGGCCGTCATGGCACTGGCCAACGGGGCGGGAAAAACAGAACTTCAGATCGAAAAGGTGGAGTATAACAAACCCATCAGAAGCGCCCTGTTCAACAAGGAAGCCCTGAGATGATCAATTGAAAAAGCCCCCCGGAAAGTCATCTCCGGGGGGCTTTGTATCCATCAACCCACACCTTTCCTATTCCGTCAAGAGCGAAGAACCATAGTACTTGTTCATTTCTATCCAGAAGGGACCAAACTCCCCGTCGCCCCGGTCTTCCCGGTTATCCCCCCTGGTGATCCGCTCGATGGGCGTCGGGAAATAATAGGTCCCGAAGAGATCGGCGGGAAACCAGTCGGGAACGATGATCTCTCCGTACCCAGGTATTTCTATGGTGCCGTTACTGATGATCTGTACCGGTTCGTTGCAGTAATACCCGATCTCATCGTCGTCATCGAGGCGGTTGTTGCCGTTCTTGTCGAGAATGGCCACCAGGTATGCCGTTTTTTCCGCGCCGGCCCAGGTAACGCCTCCCTTGATGAGCGGCTCGGGCGGTTCATTCTCCTCCCATACGGTTATCTCGTTGAAAAGGGCCGTAAAGATGTCAAGGTTCCGCGGCGGCACCGGATCGATCCTCTCACCGACGCCGATATAGTCATAGGAGGTCGCGGGAAGCGTCTTCAGGGCAAGGATGTAATCCATATTGATGGAAACAAATACCTTATTGGGAAATCGGAGCCCCACTTCTATGCCGCTCACGTGCAGGGCCATGACGATGATCTTGGCCACCGCCGGGTCAAAGCTGCCCGCGTGGGACATGTCGAGGGCATAGAGAATGGATGAATCGAAATCATACACGTTCTTGCTCAGGAGAAACTCGTATCCCGCGGACGGTACCGGGGTGACCCCGTAATCCAGTTCCACCGTGAAGGCGTAGATCTCCTTGTTCTGTGCGTACCCGATCTTGTCCCCCCCGGTGGGATCGGGAAATCCCCGCTCGTAGTCACGGTCCCAGAGAGCGATCACCGTGATCTCATCACCGGGGAGAAAGTCCGTTTTCGACAGGTCGATATCAAAGAGAAATTCGCCTGCCGGGAGCCGCTCAAAGTACTTGATCGCCGACAGGGGGTCATCGAACAGGACGGATGGATCATCGGCCCTGGCAAGTATGATGCTGACGGGCGGCGCCGTCTCGTCATATCCCTCCGGCGGGGAAAAGCTCCCCTTCAGGGACATGGTGAGACCCGACGGTTCCATGACATCCATGTAGAATCGAACGTCGATATCCCCGGTCTCACCCCCATCAATAGTGATCAGCGTTGGATAGTCCTTCTCGTTTGCGCTGTAATAACCGATCCGGTCGCCCCCGTCGACCTCGCCGTTCCCGTTCACGTCCAGAAGGGCGAAGATATAGACGTTCTCAATGGGA
>JAFGTS010000039.1 GCA_016933965.1 Deltaproteobacteria bacterium
CAAAGTGGCAAAGTGGCAAAGTGGCAAAGTGGCAAAGTGGCAAAGTGAACATCATGAAACGTGTGATATAAACTGTTCCTTCAGATCCCCCTTTAGCAAAGGGGGATCAAGGGGGATTTTACAACGGAACGTAAGAACAACATAGACGGAAGTCGTCAAGAATATTAATCAGGAAACACAGGAGGTAACTGACAGATGGCACGAATTACCGTAGAAGACGCCCTGGAACAGGCGGAAAACAGGTTCGCCCTGACCATTCTCGCCGCCCAGCGGGTGCGTCAGCTTTTCCGGGGGTCGAAGCCCATGGCCGAGAAAAAGGGCAACCGGGAGGTTGTAACGGCACTCAGGGAGATCGCCGAAGGGAAGGTCCGCTACGCTTACCCCGAGAATCTCAGGTTGATCGGGACCGCCGTAAAGCAGATCGAGGCGGTGGATGGTGATACCGACAGGGGTGAGGAAGATAGTGAATGACGGCGGCAGAGAACGACTGATCTTCGCTCTTGACGTGACCGATGACATGGCGGCCGCGATGAAATGGGTTGATCGCCTGAAAAACCACGTAGGGCTGTTCAAGATCGGCAAGGAAGCCTTTACCCGCTTCGGTCCGGCCGTTGTTCAGGCGGTACTGGAACGGGGCGGCAGGGTTTTTCTCGATCTGAAATATCATGATATACCCAATACGGTGGCCCGGGCGGCGGAGAATGCGGTCGCCCTCGATGTTTCCATGTTGAACGTGCACGCGGCGGGAGGAAGGCGGATGATGACGGAGGCAATGGAAGCTGTCCGGACACGGGCGGCCCGTCTCGACCGGCCCGTCCCCATCGTTCTCGCCGTTACGGTTCTAACCAGTCTTGACGATGATGATGTGGCCGAGGTGGGGTTCAGCCTTCCGGCGGGCGATCTTGCCGTTCGCCTGGCCGTCCTGGCCAGGGACGCCGGTCTGTCGGGTGTCGTGGCGTCACCCCGGGAAATCCTTCCCATCCGCGAGGCCTGCGGGGATTCATTCGTCATTGTCACTCCGGGGATCCGATATGATGCTTCCGGTGCTGATGACCAGAAGCGAACCCTTGCTCCGAAAGAGGCGGTACGGAGGGGGGCGGACTATATCGTAGTGGGAAGACCCATCAGAACGGCCCCGGATCCCCTGGCGGTTGCCGAGGCGATAGGGGAGGAGATCTCTGCAGGACTTGCCCTGAGAGAGTGACCTCTCACCGCCGACCTGGATATACGCATGGAGATGATCTACGGCATACATCCGGTACTGGAGACCCTGCGGAGAAGTGACGGCACTGTAGAACGTATCTTTATCGCACGCGGAAAAACAACTCCCGACATTGAACAGATACTCGCCATAGCGGCGCGACGGGCCATCCCCGTGGAACGATGCCGGCGGCCATATCTCGACGCCGTGACCGGTTCGACGTCGCATCAGGGGATCGCCTGCAGGGGAAAGGAATTTCAATATGCCCCGTTCGAGGATATGGTCGCCGCGGCGGCCGATGGGCACGGCCTGGTCCTGATCCTTGACGGTGTCACCGATCCTCACAACCTGGGCTCTCTGATCCGCACGGCCCATTGCTTCGGTGTTCACGGCATCGTCATCCCCGAAGACCGGGCTGCACCCGTCACACCCGCCGTCGTCAAGGCATCGGCCGGTGCCTCCCAGTACATACCGGTCACCCGTGTAGTCAACCTCGCCCGCGCGATAGACGCCATGAAGGAGTGGAATTTCTGGATCTACGGTGCCGATGCGCGAGGCGACACCGATATCCATGCACATGATTACGGAGGCAATGTGGGGCTCGTCCTGGGGAGCGAAGGGAAGGGGATACGGCACCTCGTAAGGAAGAAGTGTGACTTTCTGATCTCCATTCCCATGGCGGGTGCCTTTGATTCCCTGAACGTCGCAGTGGCAGGCGGGATCATTATTCACGAAATAGTCCGCAGAAGATCGGTTTTGTCCTGATTTTGTTTTACGACTTTTTACGAGGCCATCAAAAACTTGACGACTTCGGTGATAAATCTGCTATAATCAACATCGTTTCAAGCCTAAATATATGTAAGGGGGATCGGTTATGCCCATTTATCTGTGGGAAGGAGTCACCCGGAAGAACGAGGAAAGAAAGGGTGAGATAGAGGCTGACGATGAAAGTGCCGTCAGGATTCATCTCCGCCGGCAGGGCATTAAAACTACCACCATTCGGAAGAAACCACAGGACCTTCTGGAAAAGATTCCCTTCTTTCAGCAGAAGGTCAAGGAAAAGGATGTGGTCGTCTTTGCCCGTCAGTTCGCCACGATGATCAATGCTGGTCTTCCTATCATTCAGTGCCTCGATCTGCTGTCCCAGGAAGAACCCAACAAGACGTTCAAGAATATCATCACCACTGTCAAGGATGACATCGAAGGGGGAATATCGCTGACAGACGCGCTGAAAAAGTATCCCGATGTTTTTGACGAACTCTTTGTCAACCTTGTGGCGGCCGGTGAAGCCGGTGGTATTCTTGACGTGATCCTGAACCGGCTCTCGGCATACATGGAAAAGGCACTGAAACTGAAGGGGAAGGTCAAAAGCGCCATGACCTACCCTATTGCCACGCTGGTCATTGCCATTGCCGTCACCATCCTGCTGCTCTACAAGGTGGTTCCCGTCTTTGAAGAGATGTTCTCCAGCTTCGGGTCTGCCCTGCCCGCCCCTACACAGTTTCTCGTGGATGCGAGTCATTTCGTCAGTGCCAATATTCTGTATATTCTCGGGGGTATGGTTGCCATTGTTTACGCGTTTAGAAGATATTACAAAACGGAACGAGGAAGACTGCAGATCGATATGATGGTCCTCAAGTCGCCTGTTTTCGGTATTCTCATGAAGAAGGTCGCCGTCGCGAAATTTTCACGGACCCTGTCGACCATGATCAGCAGCGGTGTTCCCATCCTGGACGGGCTTGAGATCGTCAGTAAAACGGCCGGGAACAAGGTGGTGGAAAATGCGCTGATGGATACCCGAAAAAGCATCAGTGAGGGACGAACCATCGCCGAACCGCTGGCGGCGGCGGGTATCTTTCCCTCTATGGTCGTGTCCATGATCGGTGTGGGGGAGAATACCGGCGCACTTGACGCCATGCTTGCCAAGATAGCCGATTTTTATGACGATGAGGTGGACGCCGCTGTGGATGCCATGACGGCCCTGCTTGAGCCGTTCATGATGGTTTTCATCGGGGGCATGGTGGGAGGTATGATCATAGCGCTTTACCTGCCCATATTCTCCATGGCGGGGGCGATTGGATAATAAATGGTCGGGATGGCGCGATTCGAACGCGCGACCCCTGCGTCCCGAACGCAGTGCCCTACCAGACTGGGCCACATCCCGACAC
>JAFGTS010000040.1 GCA_016933965.1 Deltaproteobacteria bacterium
CTACGCCGGCATCCTCAAGATCAGCGTCTGGAGCTTCACCATCGTCATCGCCTCCTTCCTCTTCCTGCTGGCCGGCTGCTGGGTGGACACGAAGCTGGGTACGCAGCCCATGTTCACCTTCGGGCTCTTCATGCTGGGCACCATGCTCTCCATCGGCCGCCTCTACTGGGACGCCTGGACTGAAATGAAAAAACAGTGACCACCGATACCACCAATCCATAACCATCACCCATCCCCCCTCTTGCCGGAGAGGGGGGATTTTTTTAATACGTTTACAAGTCGTATTTTTATGTTACAATAACACGAACCGTTTCCATGGTGGTACCGGGTTCGCGGAATCGATGCCCGTCCACGGATTGAGTGATAGTATGTCGTGCCGGCAATGACAGGGGAAATACGGCGGTTCACGGAGAACTCAGCAATATTCGCATGAGATGAATGCTCAATGGTAAAGAAACCTGACCTTGAATATCCCTGCAGATGGCGATATACCATCGTGGGTTCGGACCGCGAAGGAATGGAACGGGCCGTCGCCTGCATCATATCCGGAAAACCCCATATCCTGACCCTGTCAAGAAAGAGCGAAAAAGGAACATACTGTTCTCTGCGTCTTGAAACGACCGTCGACAGTGAAGCTCATCGTCTGAAGATTTATGAGGCGCTGCGTGATCACCCGCTGGTGCGTGTCGTCCTTTAAATATCAGTGGCGTGTCATATTTAATCGGGTAGGTGTTGTTATACTGATACTCTAAGGAATTGAACAAGAGGCGCGAATGCGTTCCCACCGGAGCTGCGATTGCTTTGCAGGAGTTTCTTGACCGTGGAAAAACCTGGTGATCACAGAAACATTCCCTTCACCGACGAAACCCCGGAAACGTACATGCCCCGCATGCAGTTCTTCATACGCCTGCTGATGGGGCTATTGGCAGGAATCTACTACTACTTCATCCCGATCCCACCCCTGATACTTTCTGTCGGGCAGATCCTGTTCATTGTCGCCGGTTACTATATTTTCCATTTATTCTGGTGGTGGCATTACCGTCACCGCGGTGTTGGAAAATTTATGATCAGCCTGGGTTCATGTGTGGACCTCGCAGGAGCGGTCCTTGCGTTCACGCTGGACCCCTTCATCATGCCGCCCATGGCATTGATGATCGTTGTCGCCGTACTGGGGAACGGGATCCAGCACGGTCTCACCATATTCGTGCAATCCATGCTGGGAGGGCTGGTCTTTGGAGGGGGTGCCTGCGTCATCCGCCTGTATGTTCTGCCGCACTGGCCGTCCTACGAGACACATTTTTACCTTCTGCTCATAGTCGTGAGCATCTTTTATTCCTATATGCTGGTGCGAAGAATTGAATCCATGAAGCAGCAGGCCGTCGAGATCAGCGAGATAGATGGACTGACGGGGCTTCTGAATCGGCGGGCCTTCGTCAAGGCAGCGGAATATCTGCTGTACCTGCATGAACGGACGAACATCTCTCTGGTTTTCGTGTTTGCCGATCTCGATCACTTCAAGGCGGTCAATGACGAATGGGGTCATACCATGGGAGACCAGGTTCTCCGGCGATTTTCGGATCTCGTTCGATCACGGTTGCGCAAGACCGATATCACGGCTCGATACGGCGGTGATGAGTTCGTTTTCATCATGACGAATACCACTGTTCAAAGTGCCGAGTGCGTGACCGCCCAGCTCCGTAATGAATTCACGAAATGGGCTCGGAACAGGGGCCTGCGGGTCGGGGTCAGTTTCGGGCTTGGCCCGGTTCCTGAGGGGAAAATTGAGCTTGATGAAATGTTACGCCGTGTTGATTCAGCCCTTTATGAGGAGAAAAAAAGACAGAACAGCGTCGGGACATAATCGTCGCTTTCTTTTCAGCGGGAACAGAAGAAAAACAATAGTGGGCGGATGTCGTTTTCCCTGTTCGATCTTTTACGAGCCTTCTCAATAAGATGTGAATTTAATGAGGATAAGTGCTTGACAAGAGTCTGGATTCTGCTAGACTTCTCGAAGTCTTGTGTCGGAACAGCCAATACACATGCATTTTTAAGCGACGTTCGGCTTCAGGTGGGGGGGCATGGAAAGGCTTAAAAATTATGTAGTGCTGCATTTTGAACAGTTTTTTGTTCTTATTGCACTTATCAGTATCGTCTATATTAATTATTTTATTCCCTACAAACTTGCTTTTTTGAGTTTTTACTTCCTTCCCGTCCTTATCGCCGGTTATTATCTTGATCATCGCCGCGCCATTTTAGGGGCCTTCCTGTGCATAGTCATGGCTGCCTTTTATGCCTATGTCGAACCGGAGTCCTTCATCATGAGTTCCGAGCCCTTTGACATCGGCCTCTATATTTTTATCTGGGGGGCCTTTCTGATTCTTACGGGTGCCCTGATTGGGGTTCTGCAGCAGAAATTGAAGCAGGAAATCTATCAGCGCATAATGCTGAAGGATGAACTGAGTGAAAGCCGGGAAACCCTGACCAACGTGACCCGGGAATTGATAGAACAAAGCGAACGCCTTGAAGAAGAGGTTGAAAAACGAACAGAGCACCTGCAGAAGGCAAAGATCGCCATCGAGGATCACAAGGAAAAGGTCGAAGAAGCCCTGTATTCCACCATGGACCCCACGGTGGCAAAGTTGATCATTGAAAAACGGTTGAGAACGGAAAAAAGAAATCTCAGCATCATGTTTGCCGATCTCCGGTCCTTCACGGAGTATTCCGAAGAGAAGGCGGCGGGGCTCGTTGTTACGGAACTGAATCGCTATTTCGGTATCATGGAACGGGTCCTGTTGAGTTACCGGGCCCACATAGACAAGTACATGGGAGACGGGATTATGGCGGAGTTCGGTGCTCCCATGGATTATGACCGGCACCCCATCCTGGCGGTCATGGCTGGACTGAAGATGCAGGAAGCTCATCGACAGCATGGATTTCCCTGGGAGATGCGTATCGGTATCGCGACGGGCGAGGCGATAATCGGCCTGATCGGTCAGAATCGTCAAGCCTATACAGCCCTGGGCGATGTTGTGAACATGGCGAACCGGATAGAAGAGGTCTGTCGTCCCGGTGTCGTTACGATTGATGAGTCAACCTACGGCCATGTGCGCCGCTTTTTCAATACGGAGATCAGAACCGTCCAGAGTATATCACGCATCAGCGATCCCCAGTTGGCCAGGGAAATCGAGGAATGCCTGTCCGTCCTGGAACAGGAGCCTAATAATGTAATGGTATTGAAAGAGGCGGGATTTCTTCTGATGAGCGTCGATGACCCCGTGCAGGCCAGGCACTACCTGAAGAGCGCCCTTGAACTGGATCCGTCGGATGATGCGCTGAAAGTTTCCTTTGCCGAATGCTCTCTCAAGATAGAAGAATTGCAATCGGTGACGCTCAGGGGGAAACGGCGGCGGCTGCACCTTTATGAAGTGAGCGGCATCAAGGACCCGCTTTTGGACAGGAACAAGATTCCCCAGGGGATCTGGGACGCCTATATTGATAAATTCAATCGCCTGGGTAACTTTCCCGAAGACATCATCCTGCCCGTCGAGGCCCTTGACGGTACGATAGGCCACTCCCGGGTCGTCGGATTTCTTTCCTACGCCATAGCGGATAGCATGAACCTACCTGACAAGGACAAGGTGGATATCGCCCTCGGCGGGTATCTCTGTGATATCGGAAAGACCATCGTTCCTCACCACATACTGAATCGAACGGGTTCGCTGAGCCGCGAGGAATTCGAGGAGGTCAAGAAACACTGCCGTGAAGGTGTTCGCGTTCTCAAGACCATGGGATTTGAGAACGAGACGACCTTTCAATCCATTCTCTATCACCACGAGTGCTATGACGGTTCGGGATATACGGAAGGAATGGCGGGTGAGGATATCCCCATCGGGGCCCGAATAGTATGTGTCGCCGATTCATATGACGCCCTGACATCATGGCGCCCCTACCGGAATGCCTGGGATTACACGTTCGCCCTGTCGCTGCTTGGAAAAGAATCCGGTAAAAAGAAATACGATCCCCAGGTCATGGAATCACTGGAAAAATTACTGACCGTGTGATCGGTCTTCTGCCCGGGTGACGGCACGGTCACCGGGAAGAAAGTTCGGTGCCGAGGTCGAAGGCCCTCACATTGACGGCGATCTGTTCCTCCTTGACGCGCTCCGAAATCGCCCTTCGAAAGCCTTCCCGGTCGATGGGAAGGACCCCCTTTCCACAAATCGCCCCGAGTATGATGATGTTGGCAAGTATCGAGTTGCCCAGTTTCTGTGCCTCATCGGTGGCATCAATGAACGTTGTGTCGGCGGCAAGGGTGCTCAGTGATTTCTGTATATCGTCCACCGAGGGATAGGACGCCTCCCCCCTGATGACCGTCACCGGGTATATGGGCCGGGTATTGCAGATCACGATGACATCGGGGTTGCCGTATTGCGCGAAGACCCGCGTCGCTTCGGCGGGCTCAAGCGAGGCGATCAGGTGGGCACCGTATTCCGGTATCTGAGGGCTCCAGCTTGATGTTCGTGATATCCTCAGGTGGCTCATGACGGAACCGCCTCGCTGGGATGGACCGAAGGTTTCCCCGATGGTGACATGGTATCCTTTGGTGACGAGCATCGTGCCCAGCACACGGGATGCCATGACGTTTCCCTGTCCGCCGACACCGGTGATGATGATATTATAGGGATCATGTGATAAGGACCTGTCCGACACGGTCATGAGACCTCCCCTTTCCGTATGGCGCCGGCCGGGCATATATCGGCGCAGACACCGCACCCGACGCAGATCAGTTCATCTATCCTGCTGACACCCTTTTTGTCGTCCCAGATGATACCCGGGCATCCGAAGATCCGCGTACAGAGACGGTTGCAGCCGCAATTCTCACCGAGGCAGACTTCTTCGTCGATGCTCATTTCGAAGCCTTTTGTGTACCTTCTTTCGGGACTGAGCGCGCAGGGTTGTTTCAGGATGAGGACCTTCGCACCTTCTTCGAGTTCGATCAGGCGGTGGAAAGCCGCACGAGTCGCTTCGAGATCGAAGGGGTCCTCGATTTCAACGCGGGCCCCCATGGCCCTGCAGATGGCCTCTATGTCGAGGGCCGGGGCATCCTCACCGAGAACGTTCTCCGATGATCCGGGATGGGGCTGAAATCCCGTCATGGCCGTACCGCTGTTGTCGAGGATGACCATCGTGAGCGGGGATCTCTGGTGGACGGCGTTTGCCAGTGCCGGCATGGCAGCGTGAAAGAATGTCGAGTCACCGCAAACGGAGATAACAGGCTGGTCCATTCCGAACTGTTTCAGTTTTCCGAAACCACTCGCGATGCCGGTTCCCGATCCCATGGAGTGGAGCGTCTTGACGGTGCTGAAGCCGCTGGGCAGTGTTCCCATGACATAGCAACCGATGTCTCCGCAGACGAAGCCGTTTCTTCCATCAAGTTCGAGGGCGTTATGGATCGTCCAGAAAGACGCCCGGTGCGGACAGCCGGGGCAGAAGGTCAGACCGCGATTCGCAGCCGAAATTGATGCCAGTTCACGGGCTTGTCCGGCGAAGGATTGCGACACCGGCGAATAGGAAATGTCAAGGATCGAGGAGATTGCGGTGATCACGAAATCAGGGTTCAATTCCCCCGTCGATGGAAGGTGGCCGGAATTCTTGCCGAAGAAGGTTTTCGCTCCAAGCTCTGATACCATTTCCGCATAGAGGATCTTGATCTGTTCCTCAAGGACCGGCAGGACCTCCTCGACGATAAGAATCCTGTCCGCAGTGGAGAGATATTTTTGCATGAGTTTCGGCGGCAATGGCCAGGTGGTGGCCAGCTTCAATATCCCCACCCGCTCGCCGGCTTGAAGAATGTTTATAGCTTCCCTGCTGTACAGGTTGCAGGCGCTGCTGGTTATGACAAGGAGCTCCGGTTTCTCCGGTCCCGTGTAGGTGTTGAAAGGACAGTCCTCGAAGATCAGGGCAGCCTTTCTGATCTTTTCCTGCTGAGGTTCGTGCTGGAGCTTGGAGGCACCCACGATCATGCTGATGACCGGTCCACATTCGGGGTCGAAGAGGGGGCCGTCATACCTGAATCGGGCTTGTGTCGTCGCCCGGACAAGCGGGCCATAGGTCACATTGCCGCTGGCATGGGACATGCGGGTCACGCTCCGGAGGAGGACCACGTTACCCAGTTCCTCGGAGAGCTCAAAGGCCCACCGGGTGAGGTCTTTCGCCTCCTGGAAATCACCCGGCTCCAGAAGTGGTATTTCCACGAGCCGCGCGAAAATACGCGATTCTCCTTCATTTACGCTCGAAAGGGCCCCCGGGTCATCGCAGGCGACAAGCACCATCCCTCCCCGGGTCCCCGAGCTCGCCAGATGAAGGAGAAAATCAGAGGCCACATTGACCCCGTTCTGCTTCATGACGCACATTGTTCGCAGCCCGGCGAAAGAAGCGGCCGCTGAAACCTCGAGCGCCACCTTTTCGTTCGTCGACCATTCGGCATAGAGGTCCTGCTGCTCCGCCACTTTCGAGAAAGATTCTATGATTTCAGACGACGGTGTTCCCGGGTACCCGGCGGCAACCCGTATACCCGCCTCCAGGGCGCCTCGAACGATCGCCTCGTTACCCATGAGGAGATGAACAGCGCCTTCCCGCGTATCTGTCAGGTATGACATGGAAAGCTCCCTTTCCCGCACTGTTGATGCGATTCCGTTTCAAACCCCTGCGGAACCGGTTTTTAAATATCAAAAATGGCGGGGAAGCGAAACAGATATTTCCGTAAAACGTTTCAAGAGCCACTCAAGAAAGAAATATGCCCTCCGGGGGCAGGCCGTCAAGTTTTTGCTTGACCAATATCAGCGCCTTCTCTACTATCACTTAACTACGTATGTGTGGATGGTGTCATGAAGATCAAGGTTGAAAAGGAAAAGATCGTTAATGCTGTTCGAAAGCTGGAGGCGATCGAACTGGTTCTGGAAAACGAACGGGATGCCAAGGAGGCCATTGAACTCATTCTTCAGCAGCCTCAATTTCTTGGGGAAGGCGCTGTGAAGATGAAAGATGTGAAAGTGACCGCCATCCAGGAATACAGCGATTCCGCCGTCGCCTATAAATTGATGTTCCTGCTTGAGTTTGTCTTTGAAGATACCGTACCGCTCGCCGAACAGGTCGCGTTGATCAAACGCTTTCAGGACTTCTTCGGAAAATCATAGACAGTGGCCTTCCATCCGGGAGAGAAAAGATCCCGCTTGTGCCGTCCCGCATGTGGATCGCCGTTTGCCTTGGCGGCACAGGCGATCTCCGGGACTTCCTGAAGAAAGGTAAGGGCCAGGTGCGTGGGTCCTCGAGCGCCTTTTGTATGCCATATCCGCATGACGCGGGCTTCCCGCTGAATCCGAAGAGCATTGATCTCAAGAGTGAGAAAAAGCGTATCACCGGTGTGTATGAGCCCGGCTTCCCGGCTCTTCCCGACGATATGCGTTCCTTCCATCGAAATATCGACGATGTCCCAGGATGCACCGCCGAGGAGGATCCGTAAACCTGCCGGTGACACTGTTCGCTTGTGGGCCCGCAGATCATGCTCAAAAATTCCCGATATTTTTCGGGCAACGATGGCGGGAAACCCCCTGCCGACCGTTTCGTATCCCTCACGGACTTCGAGTATCTCCGCATTAAAGCCGTAACGCCTGCATTCGTGCTGTTGTGTTACATAAGTGACAAGGATCACCGTGCCGATATGCCGTTCATCAAAGGGAGGGAATGTTTGAACCAGGACGATGGTATCTCCGCAGATTTCTCTGATGAATGAATTGCGTATCGATCTTCCCTCGACCATGATATCGACGGCCAGGTCGACGATCGCGGGCATTGATTCGTTCCGGTCCATCACGACCCTCTCTTCGGTATGTGGTCCTTCCCGGTGTGTCATGAGCTCCTCTTTATCCATGCGCGATATCAGCTCCCGGCGAAATATCCACGATTCCCGTATACCCTGTTTCACCAGACATGCGCAATGAGAGTGGTCACCTGCAGCGGGTGAAATATATCACAGATGAAAAACGGTGAATCCTTGTCATCTGTTTACAAAGCCCGGTCCCTGTGTTATTTTCCGCAAAAAGCCAAGGAGGGGGCGGTATGAACGATATCGGATTCCACAAGGAAACAACCCGTGGTACCTATCTCGATCCGTTCAATGGGTTTCAGAGCAAGGAATCATCCTTTGAGATCCGCCGGGATGACACGACCGGTGTCACCTGTCGGATCCTTCCCTTTCGTTTTTCGATAGCGGAAAAACCCGATCTGAATGCGTATATTGAAAAATCGCCGGATTCGATATGTCCCTTCTGCACCGCTCTGTTCGACCAGATGACCCCCCGGTTCACACCCGATGTTCACCGGGAAGGTAAATTCAAGCGTGGTAGCGCGGTGCTGTTTCCAAACGCCTTTCCCTACGACGGCAACAATGCCGTGGCGATCTTTTCACATGAACACTTTCTCGGCCTTGATGTGCTTCGCCCCGAGGTCATGGAGGACGGCTTTCTGGTGTGCCGCGATTATTTTGAGAGAATGAGCGTCCTCGACAGCAGCCTGCGATTCTGTTCCATCAACTGGAACTACATGCCGCCGGCGGGAGGAGGTTTGATACATCCTCATCTTCAAACCATCGTGAGCGGGAGACCGACCCGGTTCATGGAACGCCTGCTTCGAAAGGGGAGTGAGCACCGTCGACGAACGGGCCGAAACCTGTGGGACGACCTGGTCTCCTATGAAAGGAAAGAGAACGAACGATTCATAGCAGAGCGGGACAATGTCGTCTGGCTGGCCACTTTTGCGCCCAAGGGCATGGCCGGGGAGGTTTCATTCATTTTCAACGGGAAGATATCACTGTTCGACCTTCATGAAACGGATTGGACCGCATTTACCGGGGGGCTCTTCACGATTTTCCGCTACTTTCAGGAGAACAACTTTATCAGTTTCAACATGGCCATCTTCGCCACTCTGACGGAGACGGACGATTTCCGGGTCCAGGGAAAGATACTTCCCCGCTTTCTGCTTCCCCCCCTGGGAACAAGCGATCTCAATTACTTTGAAAAGCTGCATGACGAGATTATCTGCCCCACGATCCCGGAGGCTCTCTGCGAGGAACTGCGGAAGCTGTTCTGAAGACCGCCGCGGGTCTGTCAGAGTTCTTCGGTATTCTTGACGATCTTTATCAATCCGTCATCGATCATGGTTTGCCGTGTTGCGTCAAGCCATGATTTGAAATAATGCTCTTCCTTCAGCTTTCGTATGTAGCGGGCAAGCAAGGCCTTTTTGTTGTTCCAATCCTGATCGTCGAGTTTCCCCGCTTCCTTGAGCTTCACGATGATGCAGTCTTCACCGACGAAGTAGGGCATGTCCGGATAGGGGTTTCCTTCCCTGAGTTCATAGAGCGCCTGCCCCAGGTCGGGTGAGTACCCGATGCCGGGTATCTCCGGATTCGGTATGAAAAAGCCCGTTTCCGAGAGCGTGAGATGCTCTTTGCGGGCGAGATCGGCGAGATCGGCACCCTCCCTCAGGTCTTCAAGGAGGGCTTCCCCTTTTTTCATGCAGAGATTTCTGGATTCTTCCGCAGTGTACTGTTCCGTGATGTCTTTCCTGGCATCAGCAAAATCCGGAATGTATGACGGGCGAACTTGCTCGACGTAGAAAAGGTAGCGTGCTTTCTCATCGGAGACGACGGGAAGAAGGTCGCCTTCAGCGGAGGTGAACACGTATTCCGAGAGATCCCGGAGCGCGGCCAGTTCCTCGGGAAAATCCGCGGCGCTCGACACGGGGATTTCATGAACGTTCCATTTGTGCTCCGCTGCGTAGACCTGAAAATTTTCTTCCTGATATATGATATCGTGAGCCTGTTTTGCTTCATCATAGGCCCGGTCAAGTCCCTTCATCTGCTTCAGGGTCTCCTTGATATCACCCGTTACTTCTTCGAGAGGGGTCACCACGCCGGCATCATTGGTGAACTGATCCTGATGAAAGGAATAATAGTCTGCGATCTCCGAGTCCGGTATCTCCACCGTGCGGGCGTAATCATCACCTCTGAACGCAACATATTTCAGAAATATCGTCTCGGGGACCCGGAAATCTTCCGCATGAGCATCAAAGTACTCTTTGAGCCTGTCTTCGGAGCGATCAAGGGTGGTGAGAAATTCACTCGCCGGGATGGAGAGGAACTCCACGTTTATCTGTTCATTCTGGATCGTGTATATGTCGAAGATCTCCTGTTCGGAAACCTTCACAGATTCCTTTATGAGGCGCTCGAGCTTATTTGTCGTGAGCATGCGTTTTTGAATGGACTCGAACTCCTCCGGTGTCAAACGCTGATATCTCAGCCGCCGTTCATAGAGCTCCTTGTCGAAGACACCGTTCCTCTGGAAAACCGGATAGGAATATATGGATTCTCTCAGCTCTGCGTCGCTTACTTCGAGGTTCAGAAGATCGGCCTGGGAGAGAATGATGATCTGGTCGATCAGGTTATCCAGCGCACGCTGCTTGAGATTCAGGGACCTGAGGACATCATCGGTCAGGTCGGCGCCATATTGCTCATAATAATAGTCAAGCAGGTTCTGATATTCTTTCTGATATTCAGCATAGGTGATTCGGTTGTTGTCGATAACGGCTACGGTTTCCGCCTGCTGCCTTCCCCGCATTGAACCGAAATAGAAGATGAAGACGATTATGATGATACCGAGGATGACCTTCATGAGCCAGTTCTTGGCATGTTTTCTCATTAAACTGAGCATGGATGACCTCTACTCCTCAACTCATTTGTGGTGCCTTGTGGGCGGTATAAGTAGTATATGAGAAGACAAAATGCAACAGTTTTTTAATTGATTAGGTTACTGAAATACTGTATAGAAAAATGCCATCCATCGAAAACGGGGAGGATACGCAATTGCTTTTCGATTACCTGTTAGGGATTTTTTCGAACGACCTTGCAATCGATCTTGGAACGGCGAACACCCTGGTCTTTGCAAAGGGAAAGGGAGTTGTTCTGAGCGAACCATCCGTCGTGGCCGTGCACCGTGATTCGCGAGGGGTGAAAAAAGTTCTTGCCGTGGGTGAGGACGCCAAGCGGATGCTCGGTAAAACACCGGGAAACATTGTGGCGATCCGGCCGATGAGAGACGGGGTGATAGCGGATTTCGAGATCACCGAGGCCATGTTGCGTCATTTCATTCAGCGTGTTCATAACAGGAAGGCGCTGGTGCGTCCCCGTATCATCATTTCCATACCCTCGGGCATAACTCCCGTTGAACGCAGGGCCGTCAAGGAAACGGCCGAGTCGGCCGGCGCCCGTGAAGTGTATCTCATCGAGGAACCCATGGCGGCGGCTATCGGTGCCGGGTTGCCGATCACGGAACCCGTCAGTTCCATGATCGTTGATATCGGCGGAGGGACCACGGAAGTTGCCGTCATATCGCTGGCCGGTATCGTCTATTCAAAATCGGTCAGGGTTGCCGGCGACAAGATCGATGAAACGATCGTCAATTACATGAAGCGGAAATACAGTCTTCTCATAGGCGAGCGGTCGGGAGAAATGATTAAGACGACGATCGGTTGTGCCTATCCCGATGACGAGATAAGAACGGTTGATGTAAAGGGGCGTGACCTGATATCCGGTATCCCGAAGATTGTTGAGATCAATTCGGAGGAAATACGGGATGCGATGGCGGAACCGATCAGCGTGATCGTTGACGCGATTCGTAATGCCCTGGAGAATGCCCCCCCTGAGCTGGCGGGGGATATCGTCGACAGGGGAATAATTCTGGCGGGCGGCGGAGCCCTGTTGCGGAACCTTGATGTTCTCCTGCGTGAGGAAACGGGACTTCCCATAACCATCGCCGATGATCCTCTCTCGGCAGTCGCGCGGGGGGCGGGCAAGGCATTGGATGAACTTGACATTCTCAAGGAAGTTGCCGTCCAGGTTTGATATGGTGCCGTTCCACGGGTGATGGCTCTTTCGCCGGCGAAGTGTCACGTATTTTCGAGGAATTATCACCAGCATTTCTTCATTGTCGTGTCCTCATTGACGGGGCGCGTTGTCACGCACTTCCCACACTGCTGCACGAAATGACAAGGGTGCCGCCTCCTTCTCCGATCATGTCCCGGTGAGGAGGGACGGGCCGGTTTTCGGGAACGCCTATGAAATCTCCCAGACGATTCAAGTTGATCCTGACGGCAATTGCCTTTTTGATGATCGCCCTCTATGTGTTTTCCATCGGCACCGGTCCCGACAGAGAACCCGGCCCGTGCAAGAAGGCGGTCCTGGAAGCGGTCGCGCCACTGGAGGGAGCCATCAACGGTGTCTTTGACACTGTCATAAAAGCCTGGCGACGATACGTATTCCTGGTGGGTCTAGAAGAGGAGAACCGGCGGCTGCGGGGGCAGGTTTCCAGCCTTTCACGCGAATTGAACGACTATCGCGAGATGGGGTTCGAGTGTCTCCGATTGCGAAGCATTCTCGATTTGAAACGGAACTTTTCCACCTCGACGGTTGTCGCCCGTGTCGTGGGTGAGGTCCGCCCCTCGGTCTTTAAGATCGTTCTCATAGACAAGGGGGCCGCAGACGGTATAGGAGCGGGAGATCCCGTTATCGCCGTCGAGGGGGTCGTCGGCCGTGTGATCGAATCATCCTGGAATGTGTCGAAGGTCCTTCTTCTTATCGATTACAACTCCAACATAGACGCGCTTATACAGAGGAACAGGGTTCAGGGGATCGTTCAGGGATTAGGTCAGTTCGGGTGTAACCTGAAGTATGTGCAGCGTTCGGAGGATGTCTTTGAAGGTGACGCCGTCGTCACGTCCGGGCTGGCGGGTGTGTTCCCGAAGGGACTTTATATCGGTTCCGTTACGATCGTGGAGAAGGAGGAAGCGGGACTGTTCCAGAAAATCCGCGTCACACCGGCGATCGATGTGTCGCGCCTTGAAGAAGTGCTTGTTATTACGGGGGGCGAGAAAAGGTGAGATTTTACCTGCTGGTGCCGCTTTTTTCCCTGCTCCTGGTCGCCGTGCAGACGGCAGTTCTCAATATCTTCTCCTTTGATCTGTTCGCCGTTGAGATATCACTGATTGTCGTGATATACGCCGGGTTCCGCCTGGAACCCTTCAGGGGTGCCTTCGTCATGATCGTCCTCGGTTGCGCCATGGACGGTATCGCGGGTGTCATGCCCGGTCTCTATGTCCTTATTTACATGGCCGTGTTTCTGATGACGAAGCTTATTTCCGAGGCGGTCTATTCCGAAGGACCTCTTTTTGTGATAGGGTATTGCATCCTGTGCGGACTTTTTGAAGGTGCCGCCGTCATTCTCATGTATGATCTTTTTTTCGGGATCAATGTGGCGGGGGAGGCGATTCGCATTTATCTTCCGCAATCACTGATGATGGGCTTCATTGCTCCCGTCATCTTCTTCCTGCTTGACCGTTTCAAGGATGTATTAAGTGGCCCGGAAACGCAAAAATTTAACGGACTATGACCAGGCGAGATATCGCTCGAGGTTTACCATCGTCGTTTCGCTGATCTCCTGTGCCGTCTGCGTCATCATGATAAAACTCTGGTATCTCCAGATCGTCAAGGGCGACGAACTGCGCCGGCGTTCGGAAAACAACCGCATCAGGGTCCAGGAAGTAAAACCGCTGCGTGGGTTGATTACCGACAGAGCGGGACGGATCCTTGTTGACAATCAGCCTTCTTTTGATGTCTCAATTATCCCGGAAGATGCGAAGGACATGACGGTCATAGCAGCCAAGCTGGATTCGCTCTTTGAAGAGCGGCAGATGGAACAGTGCAGGGATGTGGTGTTCGCGCCGGGCAGAAAGCCCTTCGTTCCCGTCAAGATAGACCGGCATATAGAGCGTGAAAAGCTGGCGGTCATTGAAACAAATGCTATTGACCTCCCCGGGGTGGTGGTCGATGTCATTCCCGTGAGAAAATACAATTATGACGAAATGCTGGCCCACGTCCTCGGCTATGTGGGGGAGATCAGCACCGGTGAGTTGAAGGAGAATAATTACAGCGGATACAAGCCCGATGATATCGTGGGAAAGGAAGGCATAGAAAAAACACTGGACCGGTATCTGAAGGGATACAGCGGGGGAGAACAGATAGAGGTCAATGTGGCGGGTCGAAAACTTCGTGTTCTCGGCAGGGTGGACCCCGTACCGGGGCATAACATCCAATTGACCATTGATGCGGCGCTTCAGAAAATATGCTGGAACGCATTTGAGGAACCCGCGGGAGCGGCGATCGTCATGGACCCTCGCGACGGATCGATCCTTGCCATGATGAGCAAACCTTCATTCGACCCCGCACAGTTCAATCGCGGTATTACCGAGGAAAACTGGCGGCAGCTCCTGGAGGACCCCTTGTCACCATTGCAGAACCGGGCCATATCAGGGCAGTATCCACCGGGTTCGACCTACAAAGTGATCGTTGCCGCCGCGGCCCTGGAAGAACGATTACTATCGGCCGAAAAGCAGGTTTACTGTTCCGGAAGTTTTACGCTCGGTGACAGGACCTACCGGTGCTGGAAAAAGGAAGGCCATGGACAGGTTGATCTGGAACGGGCCATCATAGAATCCTGTGACGTTTACTTTTATACTATCGGTGCTTCCATCGGTGTCGACACGCTTGCCGAGTACGCGGGAAAATTCGGCTTGGGACGGAAGACCGGCATTTGCCTCCCCGCTGAACGCGAAGGGTTGATCCCCACGAAACAGTGGAAAGTGCAGAAAATGAAAGAACCCTGGCAGAAGGGTGAGACCATTTCGGTTTCCATCGGCCAGGGTTTTGTCCTGGTGACGCCGCTGCAGCTTATAAACGCCTACTGCGCCGTAGCCAACGGTGGAACGCTGTTCAAGCCGAGGTTGGTAAACAGGATTGAGACGGTTACCGGGGAGGTGATCAGCGAATATCCGCCGGAGGCGGTGTCAAAGCTTCCTGCCGATGGCAGGACCCTGCGATTTCTGAAGGATGCCCTCTGGGGAGTGGTGAATGATGACCGGGGAACGGGGAGGGCCCTTCGACGGGATGAGCGGGACGTCTGCGGAAAAACGGGGACAGCACAGGTGATCGGCATGCCGGAGGATGAAGAGGACCTTCGGGAGGAATCGGTTCCTTACAACCAGCGTGATCACGCCCTTTTCGTCTGTTTTGCGCCACGCCAGGACCCTGAGGTGGCTGTCCTGGTGATCGTGGAACACGGAGGCCACGGTGGGGCCGTGGCTGCTCCCGTTGCCCGTAAGATCATCGACGGCTACTTTGCTCTTAAAAAGATGCGGAGCGACAAAGGCGTGGGGCAACAGGGAGGTGAAGAGGCCGGCAAAAGGTTGGAATTGTGAGAGGAGTATGGGATTACGGATTACGGATTATGGATTACGGATTATGGATTACGGATTATGGATTACGGATTACGGATTATGGATTATGGATTACGGATTATAGGATTATAGGATTAGGTTTATGAATGGTAAACAAACGGTAACACACCATATAACCGTCGGGCATTGTGCCCCTTTGCCCCTTGTTTTATGAAAATAGATCGTCGCCTTTTTATAAATTTTGATTGGATCCTCCTGGTGCTGGTGCTCTCAATCGCCGCGACGGGATTGATGAACCTTTACAGTGCCGGTGCCGGTCTGGCGTCGGCGAAGCCGCTGTACATGAAACAGACGTATTGGCTCATGATCGGACTGGGTCTGATGATCATCGCTTTCAGCATTGATTATCATTATGTGCTCCACTATGCCTATCTGCTCTATGGGCTGAGTGTCGTTCTGCTGATGCTCGTTTTCTTTTATGGTCACATTACCCACGGGTCGCAACGCTGGCTGGTCCTGCTGGGATTTTCATTTCAACCTTCGGAGCTGGTGAAGCTCACCATGATCATAGCGCTGGCCAGGTTTTACACGGATCGGCAGATCGATGAGGGTTATCCCCTGCGAAACTTCCTGATCCTTTCAGCCATCCTTGTCATTCCCTTTATCATGATCGTGAAACAGCCGGATCTGGGCACATCGCTTTTTCTGGTGCTGCTCTTTCTCTCGATCGTGCTGTTCATGGGGATCAGCAAACGGGTGCTGGTCTTTTTTTCCTCGGCCGGTCTGGTACTCGCCCCGCTCTGCTGGTTTTTCCTGAAAGATTATCAGCGCGACCGGATACTGAGTTTTCTGAATCCGGAACGGGACCCACTGGGATCGGGATATCATATTATCCAGTCGATCATCGCTGTCGGGTCGGGTGGTATCCTGGGAAAGGGCTTTCTCAAGGGTACCCAGAGCCGGCTCCGCTTTCTGCCCGAACAACAGACAGACTTTGTCTTTTCCGTTTTTGCCGAAGAATGGGGCTTTGCAGGGGTCATCCTCCTCATGGTATTATTCATGGCACTCATGCTGTGGGGTATCAGGATCGGCAGGAACTCAAAGGACCTGCCGGGAGCCCTGATCGCGTACGGGGTGACGGTGTTCATATTCTGGGGTTTCTTTATCAATATCGGCATGGTGGTCGGGATATTGCCTGTCGTGGGCATTCCGCTCCCTTTTCTGAGTTATGGCGGGTCTTCGCTGATAGTTCTCATGATCGGGATCGGATTGTTGATGAACGTCAGTATGCGGCGGTTCATGCTTCAGCCGTGATGCGGACAAGGGTGTTCATGTAAGCAAAGAGTGGTCATAAGGAGAGAACGTGTTCGTGAAGAAAAAGGACGAGGAAGTGAAGGCATTTCTTGGGGCGGGCGCCGAATTCAGCGGCAAACTGGTATTGAGCGGTTCCGTGAGAATAGACGGTAATTTCGTCGGTGAAATATCGGGACAGGGTACCCTGATCGTCGGCGAGAAAGCCCGTGTCGAGGCGGATATCACGGTGGATTCGCTTTTCGTTTTCGGGGAGGTCCGGGGAACCATCGAAACGGCAAAGAAGCTGGAGATCAATTCGTCGGGCAGGCTTTTTGGAAAAGTATCGACGGTGTTGCTGGTCATTGAGGAAGGCGCTATCTTTGAGGGTGAATGCGCCATGCCCCGGGGGAATAACGGTGGTCAGAAAGGAGAATGAATTACCCCTGACGGGGTGTGACGGGAAGTTTCATGTTTCGTTCAGTTTTTTTCAAAGGTCCACAGGAGCTTACGTTCACAAGACGGCTATTGCTGCAATTTCATTCTCATAATTTCCATATAGATTATGACCGTCGGTCAAAAAAATACTTGACAAGAAAGGTCAGGTATGCTTAGTACTCCCCGGTTTTTTAATCAGTACGAGGCATCAGAATTTTCCGATATTTTACTGCGTTCGCAGGTATTGGCATTCAGCGTAAGAGGTGACATGGAATGATAGATCTGAATTACACCCTCTGGATCCAAATGGTCAATTTTCTCGTTCTCATTTTCATCCTTTACGTTCTTCTCTATAAACCCATCTTGAACATCATCGACAAAAGGGAATCGGTCATTGACGAATCAAAAGAGCGTGTTCGCTCTCTTGAACAGGCAGCCGGTGACAAGATGGCGCAGTATGACGAACAGCTTCGGCAGGCGCGGTCGGAGGCTGCGGGTCAGAGAGACGAACTCAAGGAAGAAGGTTCCCAAACAGCGAAACAGATCATGCAGGCTGCGCGGAACGAGATCGCCGAGACCATTTCGGACCTGAAAGCGAAGATGGAGCGGGAAAGAGAAGAAGCGCGCGCGATTTTACGGGAGAAAACGAAGGACATCGCTCTGGAGATTTCCGAAAAGGTACTGGGAAGGGGTGTATAATGAAACGCCTTTGGATTATTGCGTTGATCATATGTGTCGCGCTTTCTTTCTGCGCTTTTGTGACGGTCGCTTCAGCCGCGAGCCACAATACCGAAGCGGCGCAGGTTGCCGGTCAGGACTTGGACGCGCAGGAAACAGTGATGGAAGCGGAGGATGTGGCGGGGGAGCATGCCGCCGAACATGAAGGTGAACATGGCGGCGGGTACCACAAGGTCATTGATTTCGGGTGGCGGCTTCTCAGCTTCATCATTCTTGCAGCGATCCTTTACAAGCTTACCGCCAAGGGTATCAAGGGATTTTTTGTCGGCAACAGGGAAGCCGTGGTCGTTTCGCTGAAAGAGGCCGAGGAGATGAGGGCCGAAGCCGAGAAAAAGCTTCAGGAAGTGAACGAAAAAATAGAAAAGGCTTCCGCCGAAATAGAGAACATCGCGGCGATGATAAAGGCCCAAGGCGTTTCTGAAAAAGAAAAGATAGTTGAGGATGCGAAAAAGACGGCTGAGAAAATGAAAGAGGACGCAACGACCCGCATCGATCAGGAGTTCAAGAAAGCCGTGGCGCAGCTCAGGGTAGAAGCCACAGAGCTTTCCGTTCAGATGGCCGAGGAAATCCTCAAGAAGAACGTGACAAAAGAAGATCATGACGCAATGGTGAAAGATTTCATAGATAGGATGGTGACTCGAAATTGATTGGGAGCGATATTGCAAACCGGTATGCCAGGGCACTGTTCGAGATAGCGCGGGAAGAAGATGCGCTGGAGAAGACCTACAGCGAATTACAACAATTCTCCTCCATTCTTCACGATAATGAGAATCTGAGGGAATTCTTGGCAAATCCCATCTTTGACCTGAATGATAAAAAATCCGTTGTCATCGAACTTCTCGAAAAAATGAAAATTTCGCTTATGACGGCGAATTTTCTTAAACTGCTCGTCGACAAAAGGCGCATTGACACCCTGCCGGAAATAGAGGCCTGCTTCCGGACATACGTGGATGACGTTCTGAACAAGGCGCGTGTGAATGTGTCGACGGCATTTCCCCTGACGAATGAGCTGACCGAAAGAATCAAGACACAACTTGAAAAAATGACCGGCAAAACCATAGAGATGGACGTTCATGAAGACACCACGCTCGTCGGAGGAATTGTCGTCAGAATCGGTGATACGCTCTACGACGGGAGCATCAGGGCACAGTTAAACAGTATCAGGGAACTCATTAGGGAGGAAATATAGATGGAGGCAATCAGGGCAGAGGAAATAACCCAAATAATTTCCAAGCAGATAAAGGAATACGAGAAGAAACTCGATATCAGTGAGACCGGTACCGTTCTGTCTGTCGGAGACGGTATCGCCCGTGTCTATGGTGTGGAAAACGCCATGGCCATGGAGCTTCTGGAATTCCCCGGCGGCATCCTTGGCATGGTCCTCAACCTTGAGCGTGATAACGTCGGTGTCGCCATTCTGGGTGAAGACATCCACATCAAGGAAGGAGACATCGTCAAACGAACGGGAAGGATTGCGGAGATTCCCGTGGGAGAGGGTGTTCTCGGGCGTGTCATCGACGCAACGGGACAGCCCCTTGACGGAAAAGGTCCCATCGAAGCCGCCGAAATGCGGAGAATAGAAATGGTGGCCCCCGGTGTTATCCAGAGACAGCCCGTCAAGCAGCCCATGTACACGGGATTGAAAGCCATCGACGCCATGACGCCCATCGGACGGGGACAGCGTGAGCTTATCATCGGTGACCGCCAGATCGGGAAGACCGCCATCTGCGTCGATGCCATCATTCGCCAGAAGGACACGGGGATCAAGTGCATCTATGTCGCCATCGGCCAGAAAAAGTCGACCGTTGCCCAGGTGGTCGAGGCATTGCGGAGAAATGACGCCATGGATTATACCTGCGTTGTCGCGGCCTGCGCAAGCGACCCCGGAACATTGCAGTATATTTCTGCCTTCGGCGGATGCAGTATCGGTGAATACTTCAGAGACAACGGGCAGGACGCCCTGATCATCTATGACGACCTTTCCAAGCAGGCCGTCGCCTACCGGCAGATCTCTCTGCTGCTGAGACGTCCTCCCGGACGCGAGGCCTTCCCCGGCGATATTTTCTACAACCATTCGCGGCTTCTCGAACGGGCGGCGAAACTGAACGACGAACTCGGTGCGGGGACGCTGACGGCGCTTCCCATTATCGAGACGCAGGCGGGCGACGTGTCGGCCTTTATTCCTACCAACGTTATTTCGATCACCGACGGCCAGGTGTACCTCGAACCGAGCCTTTTCTACTCCGGTGTGCGGCCGGCCATCAACGTCGGTCTTTCCGTTTCCCGTGTCGGCGGCGCGGCACAGGTGAAGGCGATGAAGCAGGTCGCCGGGACCATGAAGCTGGACCTTGCCCAGTACCGGGAACTGGCATCCTTCGCCCAGTTCGGAAGCGACCTCGACAAGGCGACGCAGGCGCAGCTCGACCGTGGTATCAGGCTGGTAGAACTGCTCAAGCAGCCCCAGTATCGCCCCATGTCCTTGTCCGAGGAGGTCGTTGTGCTTTTCGCGGGCGTCAGGGGATTCGTCGACAAGTATCCCGTTGAGAAGATCCAGGAGTATGAGAAACAGCTGCTTAGTTACGTGTCGGGCAAGTACCCTGAGGTACTGAAGGAAATCGATGAGAAACAGATAATCAGCGCTGAACTGGAAGATAAGATGCGCGATGTCATGAAGGAATTTGATTCGGTATTTGCTGCTCAATAACTGATCGGACGGCACGAAAGGGTATAAAGGGAGTGCGTATTAATGGCTGAATCGTTACGAGACCTCAGAAGACAGGTTCAGGCTGTCGAGAAAACAAAGCAGATAACACGCGCCATGAACATGGTGGCGGCGTCAAAATTGAAATCGGCTCAGCTGAGAATGGAAAATTACCGGCCCTATGCGACGAAGCTTCTCGAAGTCCTGAACAGCCTGGCGCTCAGGGTCGAATCGGTGGCAAGTCCCCTGCTTGCCGTGCGTGAACCCAAGAAGGTCCGGGTGATTATGATGACATCGGATCGCGGGCTCTGCGGCGGTTTCAATACGAACGTCATCAAGGCCGTGGAAGGGTTCATCAAATACCGGTCATCCCAGGGGCAGGAAGTGTCGCTGGTGACGGTCGGCAGAAAGGGCAGGGATTACTACAGAAAGAAAGCGAACATCGTTGGGCAGTATACCGACGTGCTGGGAAGTTTCAACATGGACATTGCACTGACCATCGGCGAAGAGCTTATCGGCTCCTTCGTGTCCGAGGAATATGATGAGCTGTATGTCGCATACAGTGAGTTCAAGAATGTTGCTTCTCAGAAGCCGGTTATCACCCGGCTGCTTCCCATATCATCGATCGAAGAGAGTGAGGAAGGAGATTCGGAGCGACTGCTGGGATATGTGTACGAGCCCTCCGAGGAGGAATTGCTGACCCACCTCATTCCCGTGTATGTGAGGGTCCTGATATTCCGGGCCCTGCTGGAAACATCGGCAGGCGAGCACGGGGCGAGAATGGTCGCCATGGACAATGCGACCAGTAACTGCAAGGAAATGATTGAAAGTCTGACCCTGCAGATGAACAAGGCGCGGCAGGCCGCTATCACGGCTGAACTGATGGATATCGTCGGTGGAACGGAGGCTCTGGCTCAGGCGAAGTGATATGGCACCGCAGGATGAGAAAATAATACCGGATTAACCATATAAGGAGATAGGGATGAATATTGGTAAGATTGTACAGGTCATTGGTCCCGTTGTCGACGTAGAGTTTCAGGAAGGTCAGCTTCCAAGCATCATGAACGCTATTACGATAACAAACCCGGCCATCAATGATGAAGAGGATAATCTGATTGTTGAGGTTGCGCAGCATCTTGGCGATAATGTTGTCCGCTGCATCGCCATGGACGTTACGGATGGTCTGGTACGCGGTATGTCCGCCAAGGATACGGATGCCCCGATCACCGTTCCCGTTGGAAAAGAATGCCTCGGGAGGATCCTGAACGTCGTCGGGCGACCCGTTGATGGTCTCGGACCGGTCAACATCGTCAATACGGCGCCGATTCACAGAGAATCCCCTGCCTTTATCGAGCAGGATACCTCGGTGCATGTTCTTGAAACGGGTGTCAAGGTCATCGATCTCCTCGTTCCCTTTCCCCGCGGCGGGAAGATGGGAATGTTCGGCGGTGCCGGTGTCGGTAAAACCGTCGTCATGATGGAGATGATCCATAATATCGCCATGCATCACGGCGGTATCTCCGTTTTTGCCGGTGTCGGTGAGCGAACCCGTGAAGGTAATGACCTGTATCTTGAGATGAAGGAATCAGGCGTTATCGCCCAGGCCGCTCTGATCTATGGTCAGATGACCGAACCTCCGGGAGCCCGCGCGCGAGTGGCCCTGACGGCTCTTGCCGCCGCCGAGTATTTCAGGGATGAAGAAGGCCAGGACGTGCTGCTCTTCATCGATAATATATTCAGATTTACCCAGGCCGGTTCCGAGGTTTCGGCCCTTCTGGGACGCATGCCCTCGGCCGTCGGTTATCAGCCCACACTGGCCACCGACCTCGGTGAACTCCAGGAACGGATCACATCGACCACAAAGGGTTCCATTACGGCCGTGCAGTGCGTGTACGTTCCCGCAGACGACCTGACGGACCCCGCGCCGGCCACGACGTTTGCCCATCTTGACGGTACGGTCGTTCTGTCCCGTCCCATCGCCGAGCTGGGTATCTATCCCGCAGTGGACCCCCTTGATTCAACCTCGAGAATCCTTGACCCCAACGTTCTTGGTGAAGAACACTACCAGACGGCACGGGAAGTCCAGGTTATCCTCCAGAAATATAAGGACCTTCAGGATATCATCGCGATACTCGGGATGGACGAGCTTTCGGAAGAGGACAAGCTGACGGTCAGCAGGGCGCGCAAGATCCAGCGTTTTCTGTCCCAGCCGTTCTTCGTTGCGGCTCAGTTCACCGGTACGGACGGCAAGTTCGTCTCCGTTCAGGACACGGTGCGCGGGTTCAGGGAGATCCTGGATGGAAAACATGATGACCTGCCGGAACAGGCCTTTTATATGGTCGGCGGCATCGAGGAAGTTATTGAAAAAGCCAAGCGGCTCGAAGGAGAGTAATCCGGGAGCGGAGGAGTAACCGATGGCGGATGAGCTGACATTAGAAGTCGTAACCCCGGAACGGCAGGTCTTCAGCGATACCGTTGAGGAAGTGACCATACCGGGATCAGAAGGGGAATTCGGGGTGCTCGTCGGGCACGTCCCCCTTTTGAGCGCCGTTAATTATGGTGAGGTGAATTTTACCAAGGAACATAAGAAGCATTACTATGCTGTCGGAACCGGCTATGTGGAAGTGACCGATGTGAAGGTGACGCTTCTTGTGGAATCGGCGGATGAAGCCGGTGAGATCAACATAGAGAAAGCACGGAAAGAAAAGGAAGAAGCCGAGAGCCAGTTGACGAAACTGGGTAAAGATGATCCGCAGTTTGAAAAAACGGTGAATGCCCTGAAGAGAGCTGAAGTTAAACTGAAAGTGGCCGAAAAAGTGTAATTGCCTGAGAAACAAGAACGAGTGACTTACTTCCATTCAGCTCTGGTGTTGTAGAATTTAAGGAATCGGGATGGAATGTATACAAGCCAAGGAGGGTGATCTTACTTGGCTTGTTTTTTTTGGTTTGTCCGACATGAGGAGTGTACCCATGGGGAACATGAAGAAGGTTTCAAGTCATATCCTGGCCGGCCTGTCCGCGATGCTGGTTGTTTCTCTCTATACGGCGCACCCGGTGCTGGCAAGCGTCGTGGAGGATGCCTCCTGCCCGATTGGGATCGGTATCGGCGCCGTTCTGCCGGTCTGGACGGTTATTCCCTTTGCAGGAATTCTTCTGTCCATAGCGCTCTTCCCGCTTGCTTTCCCTCATTTCTGGCATAATCATTTCGGCAAAATCTCCGCCTTCTGGGCGCTCCTTTTCGCCGTACCCTTTCTGTACGTCTATCACATGGAGGCACTTCATCAGATATTTCATATCTATCTGATTGATTACATTCCCTTTATCATTCTGCTCTGGGGCCTGTTCACGATCGCCGGCGGTGTCGTGATCAGCGGGACGCTCAGGGGGACGCCCGTGCTAAACACCATCATGCTTCTCATCGGAACGGTCCTGGCTTCCTGGGTGGGAACGACGGGAGCGGCCATGGTCATGATACGGCCTGTGCTGCGGGCAAACAAATACCGGTTGAACAAGGTCCATGTGGTGTGTTTTTTCATTTTTCTCGTTGCCAATATCGGCGGTTCCCTCACACCGCTGGGTGATCCGCCGCTCTTTCTGGGTTTCCTGCATAACGTTCCCTTCTTCTGGGTGACCACGGGAATCCTGCCTCACATGCTTCTGACGACGGCGATCCTCCTGGCCATGTTCTTCGTGATCGACACCATCTATTACCGGAAAGAAATGAAGACAGGAAAACTGGCCGTCGCCGATGATGGAGAAAAAGCGCCGGTGCGGGTGCAGGGCATCTATAATTTTCTCTTTCTCGGTGGTGTCGTCGGGCTGGTCCTGATGAGCGGATACTGGAAGCCGGGACACGTCATGGTCATGGGCGTTCACATGGAATATCAAAACACGGTCCGTGACGTCGGTATTCTGATCATGGGGGCCCTGTCCCTTTTCGCTACGCCGAGGGAACTCAGGGAAGCCAACGATTTTTCCTGGTTTCCCATCATAGAAGTGGCCAAACTGTTCGCCGGCATTTTCATGACGATCATTCCCGCCCTGGCGATACTGAAGGCGGGCAGCCACGGGGCGATGGCGAGCCTGGTCGCGCTGGTGAAGGAACCCTATCACTACTACTGGGTGACGGGGGCGCTTTCATCGTTCCTGGACAATGCGCCGACCTATCTCACCTTCTTCAATCTCGCGCTGGGCAAGCTGGGGCTCACGGAACCCTGTGTGCCGGCGGCACTGGCGGCGGGGGCCGAAACGGCAAATCCCCTGTTCATCAGTTATCTGAAAGCAATCTCGGCAGGGGCCGTCTTCATGGGTGCCAACACATACATCGGGAACGCGCCGAACTTCATGGTGAAATCGATCGCCGAAGAAGCGGGAATCAATATGCCGAGTTTCTTCGGATACATGTTAAAATACTCCATGCCCATGCTGATCCCGGTTTTCATCATAGTGACCTTCGTGTTTTTCTGAGATTCGGCGGATCCATGGGTATTTCAAACAGGGGGTAACGGGAGATGATGAAGACCTATTATGAAGTTGTGGTTGAAGGTTCCTTTGAATGCGTCAAGGGCTTCGTCCTCGGCTATCTTGAGGGAAGCGAACTCGATGGTGAGGTCATTTTCGGCCGGGAACACCACATAGAAAATGAGGATAAATTCGGCCAGCTCCTGCGTCTTCTTAACGTGCGGGGCCGAACGGTCCACTTCATCGTGGGCGCCGGTTTCCACGAACTGCTCAGTCAGGCGCTGGAGCGCCGCAAGGGACATCTCGACATAAACATCGTGTCGGTAAAAGAAATAAAAACGGCGTATTTTGATTTCAGTTACCGGGCCTATACACGGGAATTAGGGGATAAACTGAAAGAGCTTTTCGGTTCCCTTTCGGATCATTCCACGGGGCTGCATCTCGAAGCCGGATACAAGCCGGTGGAGAAGATAAACCCCGAAGGAAAAGGCGTGGAAGCATACGCCCCTCTTCATGAATACGAACTGCGGGGGAAGGGGAGAATACACGGACCCATCAAGGACGTCATTGATTTTTACGGGAAGGCGGAACACTGCGAGATGGTCGAACTGGGTGACATCAGGCTCGAATACACCTGATCGGTGTGATCTCCCGTCATTTACGCGGGTCACTTCCTGGTCGCGCTCGCGTAGACCCAGGGGGAGCAGTAGGAAGGTATGAAGGTGCTGGAAAAGGTCACATCCGAGAAATGTTTCGTCAGGATCCGTTCCGAGATTTCCCGTGTCTCATGGTCGTGACCCGAGCAGCATTGCGCAGATAAGGCACCTCCCTGTTTCAGGGCCTTTGACGTTTTCCCGAAGATCAGATCGAGATACTCTTCACGATCCATGTCGATAAAAGCTTCCGGGTGCATCGTCAGGTCATAAATAAGGGCATCGTAACGCCGGTCCTGATCAAGGAACCTGAATGCGTCGTCGTAGATAACCTCCGTCCGAGCGTCATCGAAGGCATTACCGCAGACCGCGCTCAAGTGGGTGCGGCAGGCCGTCACAACTTCTTCATCGATGTCGATCAGGGTCACCCGCGAGGGGTTCAGTTTCAGGACCTCCCGAAGCACCCCGCCGTCGCCGCCCCCAAGTATCGCGACATGGTCAAGGGACAGGCCCGGTTTCATAAGAGGCCTTACCATGCTTGAATTGTACAGATGGGCATCATGCTCGGCTATCTGGAGATCGTTGTCGAGAAAAAGCATCCTTCCGAAACTTTCATTTTCTATGATCAATATATCCTGGTACTTCGATTTCTTGCTGAATATCTCCCGTTCAATGTGGTAGCGGATATCGAAGCCCGCGGACCCGGTATCATCGGTTATCCAGTTGGTGTTGGTCACTTCTATGGGGTTTCCCCGGGATATTTCAGCTGTTCTCGTTGTTCGCGGGGCAAGGCGCTCCTTGAAGAATTCAAGTATTTTCAGGGAGCATCCTTCATTCCGGGAGCAGGTGAATATGTCGATGGATGCGTGGCGGGCTTCCGGGTAGGTATGGATAGCCACGTGCGATTCGCTGATGACGGCTATCGATGTGATTCCGATGGGGTCGTAACAGTGACTGTTGATGCTGATGAGGTCGATACCGGACCTGCCGATGCCGTCACGCAGGACCTGTTCGATGGCTTCCCGGTCGTTAATGATGTCCTTGGAGCAATTGAAGAATTCGGCGACGAGCTGTGTACCCGTGGGCTTCATGGCGAACCTCCATTATATTATTTTTTGTGTGATACCCAAAAAATAATACCCTGCATGACCGGTGCCGGATCATGCAAGAGCCATCACGATGGTGATATCAATGGGCATAACGTTTCACAAACAGGCGCTCCTTATATACAAAAGGGGCAGGTCCTGTCAAGGAAAATAGACGGAATTGACAAGGGCTTATTGTTACGGACTTTTCCGACACGGTGAAAAATCCGGCAGGGGAACCGGTTTTATGCAGGCGCGATAAAAATACAGGAGGTTATGGTGCGGTGCATAAAGTTTGTGTCCGGTCCACCCTGCCGGTTTGCGGGACCTTCCTGTGGCTACTCTCCCACGTACATGTCGTCGATGACCGTGGAATATTTCTGGTTGATGACACGCCGCTTTACCTTCAACGTCGGCGTGAGTTCGTCCGTTTCCTGCGACCACTCGCTTTCCAGGAGACTGAATTTTCTGATCTGCTCGACACGGGCGTAGTTTTTGGTCGTTTCCTTGATCTCTCCTTCGTAGAGCTTTCTTACAGCGTCGTTCTCAATAAGTTCCTTGCGGCTGCCGAAGGAAATGTTCTGTTCCTTCGCCCAGGCTTCAAGCTCCTCGAAATTCGGAACGACGAGGGCGGAGAGGTATTTCCGGTTGTCGCCGATCACGGCCACCTGTTCGATGAATCGTGACGCCTTCATATCGTTTTCGAGGTTCTGAGGTGAAATGTTCTTCCCTCCAGAGGTGATGATCAGGTCCTTTATCCGGCCCGTTATTTTCAGGTATCCCTCATCGTCGAACTCGCCGATGTCTCCGGTCTTGAAGTAACCGTCATCGGTGAAGGCCTCTTTCGTTGCTTCCTCGTTCTTGTAATAGCCCATCATGATCTGGGGACCCTTGATGAGGATCTCACCGCTTTTTTCGTCGATGCGTTCACTGGTGTCCCTGACGGCGGGCCCGACGGTGCCCGGCTTGATCTTGAAAGGTTTGTTGGCATTCACCACCGGTGTGGTTTCGGTGAGGCCGAATCCCTCGATGACTTTGATGCCCATGCCGAGAAAGAATTCAGCGTCTGTCACGGCAAGGGGGCCGCCGCCGGAAAAAGCGAACTCAAGCCTGTCCATTCCAAGAGCGTCCTTCAATTTCGAGAAAATCAGCTTGTCCGCAAGATTGTATTGGAACGCGAAGAGGCCTGTGCGGGGTTTGTCATTGCATACGTAGGGCAGGTTCTTTTTGGCAAGCCCCATGGCCCAGTTGAACAACGCCTTCTTGACAGGCGGCGCGGTGGAGACCTTGGCGACGATACCGGCGTGGATTTTCTCGTAGAGCCTCGGCACACTGACAATGCAGGTCGGGTGTACTTCCTGGAAGTTTTCAAGTATCTTCGCGAAGTCCTCGGCGAAGTACACTTTCTTGCCCGTAAAGAGGGGCAGGTAGTAGCCCACGGTCCTTTCAAACGAATGGGCCAGCGGCAGGAAGGAGAGAAAATTCAGATTCTCCCTCTGGAACGTGCTCGGGTCCACATCGTAGCACTGGTTGCAGTTCGAGAAGAAGTTGTTATGGGAGAGCATAACCCCTTTGGGCGGGCCGGTGGTTCCCGAGGTGTAGATGATGGTTGCCAGATCGGCAAGCTTGGTCGCCTTTATCCTGCGATCGAATTCTTCCTTGTCCGAGTATGTGCTTCCCTCTTTCATCGCTTCGGCCAGGGTAATGACACCCGGGACCGGCGTGTCAAGTTCGTCGAAAGATATGATCTCACCCAGGTTCGGCAGTTTACCCTTCACTTCCAGGATCTTATCCATGTGTTCCTTCGTTGCCACAAAACACATCTTTGAATCGGAGTTCTCGATGATGTAACGTGATTCTTCGGCTGAATTGGTCGCGTAGATTGGCACGTTCACGGCGCCGACGGAAAGGATCGCCAGGTCGGCGATCCACCATTCATATCTGTTGGGAGAAAAGAGAGCGACCTTGTCACCGCTCTTGATACCCTTTGAGATGAGGAAATACCCGAGGTTGCGGACCATCTCGTTCATCTTGTTCCATGAGATGTCTTCGTAAACGCCGGCTTTGTTCTTGTAGGCGACAAGAGGGCTGTTTCCGTATTTCTCCACTCGGTTCTGAAAGACTGCACCCATTGACGTTTCTTCAAACTTGGCCATATACTCCTCCTTTTCGGAATCTTTATTTCAAATCTTCCCCACGGGTGATCACAGCGAGAGTCTGCCATGACTCGTGCCGGCCCGGTGAGAGGATAGGTTCAACGGCAAATGGATGTAGAATGTTCGCAAGTAGCCCGGAAACGCAATAATTATGGTTGGTTCTATAGCACATTCCTGACAAAAATCAAAGCGGTAATCTGTGGAATATAAAGGAACTTTCACCTATGCCGGGTGACTCGGCATGGTGGTCAGTGAGTATCGTTACGGTCTTTCTCCTGATGGGATTCGCCGATTCCGACACGAACGGAGAATGTTCATAAAATGAACAGGAGCCGTCGGTTCACGACTCCCGATACCTTAAGGGAATTGCGATCCTCGCGAACTTGTGAGCTCATGAGATCGGAGCTTCACACGTTTACATGAAGTATGGGAAGGCCGAGGTGTTTTCGTCGCGTTTCCCCCGTGAATCGTGTCTGCTGCCGGACCGTGGGAGCTCCCCGTTTGCCCGTTCCGATCAGTTCCAGCAGATGGGACCCGCCGAGGTGAAGGGTATGCTTTCCGTACTTTTCCGAAAGGACGTCGGTCGCCGCGTACAGGTTTTCTATCTTCTCGATTCTCAGGGGGCTCTCGAAAAGGGAATACTGGATATGATTATCTTCTATGAGCTCCAGGAGAACGACGCCAGTCGCCCGGTAGAGACGGTTTCCTCGATAGAGCGTTTCAAAAAGTTCCCGGAGCAACCGTGAAAGTTCGAGGGGACGGGCCGAGGGACGATTCAGCTTTGCCTCGGCGCAGCTCGTGGAAAAATTGTTTTCCTTCATCACCGCGGCGATCTTGACCGGCGCCAGGCGGTACCGGCGGGCCTTGATGCAGGCCGACTCAAGGTTTCTCATAAGGTGCGCGAAAAGGTAATCGGCATCTTCCGTCGGCGGCGCGAAGGTCTTCATCTTGCTGATCGATGCGTAGGAGGTTTTTTCCGCCGCCTCGACGGGATAGACCGGCTCCCCGCGCAGTTCCCGCCATATCTCCCGGGTCGGCTTGGTGAAACGCCTTCTCATCAGTTCTTCGGGGAGCCTGGCGAAATCGAGGGCTGTTCGAACGCCCAGCTTCCGCAGGTGCTGGGTCGTGGCGTGGCCGACCCCCCATACGGTGTCCACGGGAACCTTCTCCAGGTATGAAGCGATGCTCCTGCCCGGGATGACCGTGAAACCGTCGGGCTTCCGGTATTTGGAGGCGATCTTGGCCAGCACTTTCGTGGTGCTCAGCCCCGCCGTTACACTGATGCCCAGTTCCCGCCGGATTTCATTCTTCACGGCCAGGGCGATACCTTCGTAGGATGTGTGAAAGACCCGCCGCAGGCCGGTAATGTCGGCGAAGGCTTCGTCGATGGAGTATTCCTCGACTTGGGGAGTGAACCGGCGGATGATGTTGAACATTCCCTTTGAAAAGAGACTGTAGGTTTCGTAATCGGAGGGGAGAATGACCAGTTCAGGGCAGAGTTTTCTGGCCTGGTAGAGGGGAACGCCCCGCTTGACGCCCCGGTCCTTCGCCACGTAGTTGGCACAGGCCACGATCCCCCGCTCGCCGCCCGTAATGAGCGGTTTCCCCCGCAACTCGGGGTGGATGGCCTCCTCGCAGGAGGTGAAAAAGGCATCCCCGTCACAGTGAAGAACGGCACGGGGCCAGGAATGAAGACCGAAGATGTTCATAATAAAAAAGTGGCAAAGCGACAAAGTGGCAAAGTGGCAAAGGGGCAAAGCGACAAAGGGGCCAAGGGTCCAAGCGAAAACCCGGGAGTGGGCAAGAATTTGAATGTATTCTTATACATCATGTCCATTATGCGTGGATAGGAGCACCATAATGTAAAAAATACCCTCGAACCCTTGAACCCTTGAACCCTTGAACCCTTTTCCTTAACTATATGGGAGAAGAACCCCGTTTGTTTACCATTCATAAACCTGATCCCATAATCCCTAATCCGTAATCCGTAATCCCTAATCCGTAATCCCCTTAATCCATAGCTTAATACTTCCGTATCACCCCGGTGATGACGCCGCCGATCGTGAGCTCCGATTTCGGTTTGATGGGCGGGTAACGGGGGTTCGCCGCCTCGAGGACGACGGTGCCCCGCCGCTTTCTGAAGTATTTCATCGTCCATTCTCCGTCCACCTCGGCGATGATGACGTCACCGTTTCGCGGTTCCCGGCCCTTTTCCACGATGACGATATCTCCCGGGCGGATGCCTTCGTCGATCATCGAGTCTCCGGTGACCTTCAGCAGGAACGAGGAATCAGGGCGGGTGATCAGGTAATCGTCGAGGGAGATCGTGTCCCGCAATTCCTCCTCGGCGGGTGAGGGAAACCCGGCGGTGACTTCCCCCACCAGAGGGATCGGAAGGGCGCGCTGGGCCGGCCTCAGGAATCCCCGGTTATCCTTTTCAAGCGTACCGGCGGCGACGAGTTTTCTGACCCAGAAATCGACGACGCTCTTCGAACGTACCCCGAGAAGGCGCATCATTTCGGAATAGGTGGGCATCCGCCGGTATTCACGAAAGAACCCGGTGATCCGTTTTTCCACGCTTTCCCTGGTTCGTTTTCTTTTTTCCATGGATTCCATATAATAGAACAATCGTTCTATTGTCAAGCGGTATTTTACGGTGGGAGCCGCCGGGCCGTCTTCATGCCGGGGTTCTGTAAAGTTAATAAATACGGATAGATGCGGCTGATTTGTGCCGGGAGTGATCCGCCGTTGAAGGGGCTTTACATTACACCGTTCTTGTACTATATAGGGCACAGGTAACGGAACGCAGCGATGTGAAAGGTCCCGGTTTTCACGAATGCTGCAGCAACCCGGCTGCCACCGGTTGACAAGAATGGGGCATGGCGTGTTTGAGAAATTCGTGAAAATTGTGGCGGTCGGGTTCGGAAGCGGCCTTTCCCCCCTAGCGCCGGGTACCGTGGGAACGCTTGTAGGAATCCCTCTGTTCCTGCTCTTTGCGACCTTTTCCCGGCCGCTCTACCTGTTGTCGGTTACAGCCCTTTTTTTTCTCGCCGTCTTCGTTTCCCAGGAAGCGGAGAAACTGTTCCGGGAACGGGACCCCTCACGGGTTGTCATCGACGAGGTCGTCGGGTTCCTGGTTACCATGTTTCTCGTCGCGCCCACGACGGCGCACATACTTTTGGGTTTCCTTCTTTTCCGGCTTTTTGATATTACCAAGCCTTTTCCGATCCGTGCCTGCGAACGGCGACTGCCTGGCGGATACGGTATCGTAGGAGATGACGTTGTCGCCGGTGTATACGCGAACGTTGTGTTACAGCTGATAATTGCCCTGACGGGCCTGTAGGAGGAACCGGTGAACATTGGTATCATGGCTATCGGTGATGAACTGACGGGCGGGATGACCCAGGATACGAACTCATCCTACCTGGCCCGCGAGATCCACGCCGAAGGGTGGCGGATCTCCGGCATCCACATCGTCGGTGATGAAGGGACGGCCATTGCCGCGGCCCTCGCCTATCTCATAAAGATCTCCAACGCTGTCATCGTTATGGGAGGCCTCGGTCCGACGGCCGATGACATCACCACGGAAGCGATCGCCACCGCCTTCGACCTCGAACTCTATACGGATGAGGCGATCCTGCAGCGAATGAAGGAACTTTTCACAGCCGTCGGTCTTCCCTGGTCGGACACGAACGCGAAACAGGCCCGGTTTCCTCAAGGCGCTGATGTCATAAACAATCCCGTCGGGACCGCCTGCGGATTTTCACTGCTTCGGGATGGTGTGCCGGTCTTCGTCATTCCCGGCGTCCCCCGCGAAGTGTATCGGATGTTTCCCGAGGGAGTTCTACCCCGGCTCAGAAAAGCAGCCGGCAGGGACAACGCAGCGCCGCTTCGGAAAACCATCAAGACCTTCGGACTTACCGAGGCTGAAGTGGCGAAACGGCTCTCGGACCTGCGGGCACCCGCGGGGATGACCGTCGGGTTCTACCCCCGTTTCCCGGAAAACCACATCGTCCTGACCGCGCGGAACGGAGGGGATGAAGAAGGCCGTGAAAAACTGTCGTCACTGGTCGGATGGATCGAGGAGCGTCTTCATCCGTACGTCTTCGGGTATGATGACGAGACCCTTGAAGGTGTGGTGTATGCCTTGTTGCGGGAGAAAGGCCTTACCCTTTCCGTGGCGGAATCATGTTCTGGCGGGCTCATTACGGATCACCTGACCGATGTGCCGGGAAGTTCCAATGTTCTGGAAAGGGGTGTCGTGGTATACAGCAACCGGTCAAAAATGGAACTGCTGGGGGTGCCGGCCGGGGTCATTGAAACCAAAGGGGCGGTCAGCAGTGAGACGGCCGTGGCCATGGCTGAAGGAATCCGGGCCCTTGCAGGGACCGACATCGGCCTGGCGACGACGGGAATCGCCGGTCCCACAGGAGGGACAAAGGAAAAACCCGTGGGGACCGTCTTTATGGCCATTACAGACAGGGACGGTACGGTGTGGCGCGAGTTCCACTTTCGCTGGGACCGCCGGAGAAACAAGGAAATGACCGCCCACATCGCCCTTGAACTGCTCAGGCGAAGACTGACAGGGGTGGATATCCATGGAAGCTGAGAAACCGGTCCGTACCTTTCTTGCCATTGACCTTCCAGCCGGCGTCAAGGATGATATCGGGTCTGTTCAAAAACGGCTGAAGAACCTCCTGGAAGGTGTCCGCTGGACCCGCCCAGAAGGGATCCATCTGACGCTGAAATTCTTCGGTGATATTCGACGTGAGGACCGTGAGGGCATCATCGGTGTCGTCAGGGAGCGGACGGCTGGAGTCGCACCCTTCACGATGAAACTGGGGCACCTCGGCGCCTTTCCCAGTTTCAAGAGGCCCCGGGTGCTCTGGATAGGTCTGGAAGGGGAGACAGAGCGACTTGCGGCCCTCCAGGGGGAGATCGAAGAAGGCCTCGAAGCCCTGGGGTTTAAAAAGGAAAACAGGTCATTCCGGCCGCATCTGACGCTGGGCAGGGCCCGGTATTCGAAGGGAACCATCATCGGTCTTCGCGAGGCCGTAAAAGATATGAAAATTGAACAGAAGACATTCAGTGCCGGTACATTGACCCTCTTCAGGAGCGACCTGCGTCCTGACGGAGCGGTCTATACGGTGCTGGCGGAGTTTCCCTTTCCGGGGTGAGGTCTTGCAATAAAACACATTGCCGGGTTCTGGTCTTTCACCGTTGCTGGAAGACATGGGCCCCGGCTCACGATATGAAAAGGGGGAGTGAATTATGGCAATGGAAGGCGATAAGGAACGGGCCGTAGAGCTGGCCATATCCCAGATTGAAAAACAGTTTGGAAAAGGTTCCATCATGCGGCTGGGAGGTGAAGAGGTCATTTCAAACGTTCCGACGATCTCCACGGGGGCGCTCAGTCTTGATATTGCCCTTGGCGTGGGCGGTGTTCCCCGGGGCCGGGTCATCGAGATCTTCGGACCGGAATCGGGCGGGAAGACGACCCTGGCCTTGCACCTGGTCTCGGAAGCGCAGCGGATGGGAGGCCTGGCGGCCTTTGTCGACGCGGAGCACGCCCTTGACGTGACGTATGCCCGGCACATAGGGGTGAATACTGACGACCTGCTGATATCCCAGCCCGATACGGGGGAGCAGGCCCTGGAGATAGCAGAGGTTCTGGTTCGGAGCGGCGCCCTTGACATCCTCGTCATCGATTCCGTGGCAGCGCTGGTTCCCCGTTCAGAGCTCGAGGGAGACATGGGTGACGCCCAGATGGGGCTCCAGGCACGGCTTATGTCACAGGCCCTTCGTAAACTGACGGGGAGTATCGGCCGCTCCAAAACGACGGTGATCTTTATCAACCAGTTGCGGATGAAGATCGGCGTCTTTTTCGGTAATCCTGAGACGACCACCGGCGGCAACGCCCTGAAATTTTACGCTACCATGCGGCTCGATATCAGGAAGACCTCGGCCATCAAACAGGGACAGGACATCATCGGAAACCGCGTCAGGGTGAAGGTGGTGAAGAATAAGGTGGCCCCGCCTTTCAAGGAGGCCGAATTCGATATCATCTTCGGAGAAGGTATCTCGCGGGAAGGCGACATTCTTGACCTGGCCGTGGATAATGATATTGTGGAAAAGTCGGGTGCCTGGTATGCCTACGGCGGCGAGCGCATCGGACAGGGCCGGGACAACACGCGGCTCTTTCTGAAGGAACATCCTGAGATGTTCAAGACCATAGAGACTGAGGTCAGACGGAAATTCAACCTCCTGAAGGAGCGTCCCGAGCAGCAGGAATAATGGATGGACGAACCGGCATTTGAAAAGGCGAGGGACCGGGCGGTGCGAATGCTTGCCTACCGGGGTCGGAGCGTCCAGGAGGTATCGTCCCGGCTGGAAAGCGCGGGGTATTCCCGCTCCATGATCAACCGGGTCGTGTCCTGGCTGACGGAACGGGACTTTCTTAACGATGAGGCTTTTGCCCGTGAGTGGGCGAGAAACTGTGCCGTCAACAAGCTCTGGGGAAACAGAAAGATCACCCTGGACCTTCGGGAAAAGGGAATCAGCGGCGACGCCATAGAACGTGCCATCGCGGCGGCCCGTGAGGAGATAGAAGAGCACGAAGCACTGGAAATGCTCCTGAACAAGAAACTGAAGAACAGGACCGGCGGGAAAACAATATCACTGAAGGACAAGGGACGGCTGTATCGCACCCTTGCCGGAAGAGGTTTCCCGCCGCCTTTGATATATGAAGCATTACGAACGCTCAAGGAGGAATCAATTGATTACGGCGAGTGAGATCAGAAAGAAATTTCTCGAATATTTTCGGCAGCAGGGGCACGCGATTGTGCAGAGTTCGATGCTCGTACCGAAGGAAGACCCGTCGCTGCTCTTTACCAACGCAGGGATGGTCCAGTTCAAGAACGTTTTTCTGGGAATGGAGGAACGGAATTACACGCGGGCCACGACATCCCAGAAGTGCGTCAGGGCCGGAGGAAAACATAACGACCTGGAAAACGTGGGATTTACCGCCCGGCACCACACCTTTTTCGAGATGCTCGGGAATTTTTCCTTCGGCGATTATTTCAAAGAGGGGGCCATTGAATACGGCTGGGAATTTCTCACGAAAGTGATGGGTATTCCAGAGGAAAAGCTGCTGGTGACAATCTACCGGGATGACGATGATGCCTTCGAGATCTGGAACAGGAAGATCGGCGTTCCCGCAGAAAAGATATTCCGCCTGGGCGAAAAGGATAACTTCTGGATGATGGGAGAGACCGGTCCCTGTGGTCCCTGCTCGGAGATCATTTACGATCAGGGCCCCGGTGTCGGCTGCGGGAGGCCCGAGTGCGACATCACCTGTGACTGCGACCGCCATCTCGAGCTGTGGAACCTCGTCTTCATGCAGTTCGAACGGGATGCCGCGGGAACAATGAACCCTCTTCCCAAGCAGAACATCGATACGGGCATGGGTCTGGAGCGCCTTGCCGCCGTCATGCAGGGGGTTCAGAGCAACTATGATACGGACCTGTTCTCGGGGATCCTGCGGAAGATCGAAGAACTTGCGTCGAAAAAGTACGGCGAGGGTGAAGAGGCAAGCATCTCAATGCGGGTCATCGCCGACCACAGCAGGGCCATTACCTTTCTTGTGAGCGACGGCATTCTCCCGTCCAACGACGGCAGGGGGTACGTGCTCCGGCGCATCCTGCGGCGTGCCGCACGGCACGGGAAACTGCTCGGCCTGGACCGGCCTTTTTTGAACGAGATCATACCCGTCATCATCGGTGAAATGAAGGACGCCTACCCGGAGCTTCTCGACAAGGAATCCTATGTGCGAAACGTTGTGGTCAACGAAGAGCAGCGGTTCATGGCGACCCTTGATGCCGGCCTCAGAATACTGAACGACGAAGTGGAGCGCCTCAGGAGCCGGAGTGAGACGGTCATTCCCGGCGGTGTGGTTTTCAAGCTGTACGACACCTATGGGTTTCCAACGGACCTGACGGCCGATGCCGTCCGCAGCCATGAGATGACCGTCGACCTTGAGGGGTTCGAAAGGGCCATGGAAGCACAGCGTGAAAAGGCCCGGGAATCCTGGAAGGGAAGCGGGGAGGAAGAGATCTCCGACGTGTACCTGAAACTTTCGAACCGGAAGATATCCACCCGTTTCGTGGGGTACGAGGGGATCATCGAAAGCACTTCCAAAGTGACGGCCATACTGAAGGAAGATGAGCCGGTGGATCAACTGGCCGAGGGGGAAAAGGGAGAGATCTTCGTTGAAGAAACCCCCTTCTATGGCGAGGTCGGCGGCCAGGTTGGCGATGTGGGAGTCATCGAGGGTGATGGAGCGCTCTTTGAAGTCTGGGATACGCAGAAACCACTCGACGATCTGTTCAGCCATATCGGAAAACTCAAAAAGGGAACCATAAAGGTTGGCAACCGGGTGACCCTGAAGACGGATGAAGCCATCCGGCGTGCAATTGAGGCGAACCACTCGGGGACCCATCTCCTGCAGGCTTCCCTGAAACGGGTCCTCGGTGACCATGTGAAACAGTCGGGCTCGCTCGTCAACGCTGAGCGTCTGCGCTTTGACTTCACCCATTTCGCGAAAGTGGAGGATGATGAGCTCGAACGGGTGGAAAACATAGCCAACGAATATATCCGTCGGAACTTTTCCGTGGAGACAACGCTGCTTCCCCGTGAAGAGGCCATGAAGACGGGTGCTACCGCCGTTTTCGATGAAAAATACGGTGAATCCGTACGGGTGGTGAAAATGGGGGACGTCAGCATGGAGCTCTGCGGCGGGACCCATGTCGGGCGAACCGGTGATGTGGGGTTTCTCAAGATCATCAGTGAGTCATCCGTCGCCGCGGGGATCCGGAGGATCGAGGCCGTGACCGGCGGCGAGGCTGTCCGCTATGCCGAGAAGGTCGAAAAAGAACTGAAAAGAACGGCTTTTATGATCAGGGCGAATCCCCTCGAGCTTTCCGGCCGGATCGAGAAACTGCTCCAGAATCAGAGAGAGATGGAAAAGGAGATGGAATCTCTCAAAGGGAAGCTTGCGTCACGGGATTCCGCCGACTTGCTTTCACAGGCAAAGGAGGTCGCCGGTGTAAAAATCCTTTCCACCATGGTCGAGGTGCCCAACGTCAAGGCGTTGCGTGATTTCGGCGACAAGGTACGTGACCGGCTCCGGTCGGGGATCATCCTGCTGGGCGGAAGAGTGGACAATAAGGCGATGCTCCTGTGCATGGTGACAAAGGACCTGACCGGCCGGTACAACGCGGGAGCCATCGTGAAGGAGATAGCGCCCATCGTGGGCGGTAGTGGCGGCGGGCGTCCCGATATGGCCCAGGCGGGCGGGTCAAAGCCCGAGCAACTGCCGGCGGCCCTGGAAAAACTGGAGGCCATCGTGGCGGCGGGATAGATATGTAAATTTTCTGCAGCCTGCTGTTCACGCCTGCCCGGTACCGATTGTCAGCGCGTACTGAAGGATCACGTATACCAGGTAGATACCCAGGAGCCACGCCCCTTGCCAGCGCTTGAACCGGCCGTCGCGGTTCATCACGATGAAGAACCGGAAGGAATAGAGGATGATGAGCATGGCCGGGAAGTGAAAGGTGAAGAAATTCGGTGGAACGGCGAGGGGACGGGTGGCCGCCGCGGCGCCGATGACGAAAAGGCAGTTCAGCACATCGGCCCCGACGATATTGCCCACGGTAATATCAGGATGCCCCTTGCGGACGGACGCCACGGCCGTCATCAGTTCCGGCAGTGATGTTCCCAGGGCCACCATGGTCGCTGCAATGACATCGTGGGGAACACCGATCCTGTATGCCAGTTCCGCAGCACAGGGAACGAGAATACGTGCCCCGGCCACCACAAGGATCAGCCCCGCCGCTATCAATGCCCACGCCCTTCCCAGTGACATGGTTTCCGCCGGGGGGTCCGCTGTCCTGCGGGTCTTTTCTTCTTCATCCTGCCGGGCCCAGCGGTACGTGGCGAAAAGATACCAGCCGAGCAAAACGAGCAGAAGCATCCCGACCCACCGGTTCAGGACCGGTTCTCCCCCCGAAGCGAACCAGGCAAAAAGGGAGAGAACGACCAGCAACGTGGCGGCGCCGACCTGCACAAGACCGGTTCGGTTCAGGATATAGCGTTTCACGGGTACCGCCGCCAGCAGACAGGTGACGCCGAAGATAAGCCCCGTGTCGGCGATGATCGAGCCGACGCCGTTTCCCAGGGCCAGGCCGGGGTCTCCGAGCCAGGCGGCCACGACGGAGACAAAGGCCTCCGGTGTCGTCGTTCCAAGGGAAACGATCGTGGCCCCGATGACCACCTGTGAGAGACCTGTTCGCCGGGCAAGACTCACCACGCCGTCGATCATCCAGTCGGCGCCTTTTGAGAGAAGGACGATGCAGACGATGATGGCGATGACCAGTGCAAGGGAAGGCAGTCCCGCGACCAGTTCCCGTATCGCTGTATCATTGCCCAGGAGGTTAAGAATATCCATATAACAAGAGCCTTCCTTGTTTCAGTACGGACCGCCCGAACATTACCGTTTTCCACACAGCGTTCCGATGAAACACCCGCCGCCTCCGCCGGAACCGCTTTCTTTCTTTTCAAAGGTCGCCTCGATGACATGGTCCGCCGTCACCGATTCGAAGGTATACGTTGAGATGGCACCAGCCGATGTGCCATCGACAAAAACATCGGCGATGGAATACCCTTTTTCCGCTGCTACGGCAAATGAAAGGGTTCCGCCTTCCGCCACCGTGAGGGTCCCCGAGGGGGTTATAGTGCCGCCTTCACCGGCGGTTGCCGTGATGGAAAATGTGACGACGTCTGTCTCAAAGAGCGCCTGGATCTCATGGTCTTCCCCGATGTCGGTAAAAGTGTAAGATGAGACCGCGCCCACCGACGCACCATCCACCAGCACATCAGACACATGATACCCCTGATCGGGGGAGATGGTAAATGCCTTTTCGCTTTCTGCCGCAACCGGTATCGTACCCGATGGATCGATATTTCCACCTGCTCCCGCCGAGGCGCGTATCTCGTAAGTTGGCGGCAGATCGGCAAAGGTGGCCTCGATGGTATGATCACGGGTAACATTTGTGAAGGTATATGTGGAAAATGCTCCAATACCGGTACCGTCTATGCTGATAGAAGCGATCCAGAAACCATCATCGGGCTTGATCGCAAATGTCTGTCTTGCTCCATGACCGACCACAATTGAGCCTGCAGGAGAGATAGTTCCCCCCGCACCAGCCGTGGCTGTGATCGTGTGGATCTCCGGAACCCCGTAGATCCTGATCTTCCACGTATCGAATGTTCCTGAATCTTTTTCAGCCAGGTCTCCCACCGCGAGTGTCCATGTTCCCAGGGCCGATTCCCCGAAATGGCGGACGGTTCCAAAACGCCAGTTGTCGTATTCGTTGCCGCGACCGTTCCTGTGTTGCAGAGCCAGAATGCTCTGTGTTCCCGAGGGCGCGGTCAGCACTATCGCAAGGTCCCCCCAGTAGGGATGATCCGCGGTAAAAAAGACATCCACGAACTCAACCGTGATGTCATCGGAGATCGTTATGCTGTCGCTGACCCCCACCGGATCATTGTCAGGGATCGGTATGTGGGGACTCGATGTCTTTTCGGTCACAACGTCGTCCTCGGCCGGCAACCACGTTTCAGCGGCGGTGACCGCCGCCGTTGCATCGACCCGGCCGAAACCGTATTTATGATTGATGTGATAACCGGCGCCGTTGGTGGTCCAGTCTATATCCAGGGGATCATTCTTCTCCGCAGTGGTGATAAGGATGTGCTGCACGTCACGCCAGCCCAAAGAGGGGTTCGCCTGCAGCATAAGGGCGACGATGCCGGAAACAACGGGCGTCGACGCCGATGTGCCCGTGAAGGTGTTTGTATATTTTCCAAGGTATGTTCGAGCCGTTGTCGTCACATCCGCTGTTTCACTGCTCGACGGGGCGTTTATCAGGATGTTTGAACCTTCCTCAGAGTAATCGGCTTGTTCTCCGTCGCAGGTGGACGAGGCCACGGCGATGGTGTAACGGGAATTGGTATAGCCGTCATAATTTGAATTATCATATTCGGGCTCACCGTTCCCGTTTCCCCCGGCCCAGACATAAATGTTTCCAAGCCCGTTCCTTCCGGTCGTGACGCCTGCCTCCAGAGCATCTTCCGTTGCAGGTGGAAGAATTTTCAAATACGCGCCGCTGTCGGTGGAGCCCCAACTATTGCTGTATATGTCGATTATATCCGGCTCGAACGTGAGACCCAGGGCCTCATCGGCTTCATCAATGAAACCATAGGCGTTCATAATACGGATTCCCACAAGACCGGCGGAGGGGGCGGCGCCCACAACACCGATCCCGTTGAATCCGCGGGCGGCGGCGAGACCGGCGCATGATGTTCCATGATTGCTGGCAGTGGGATCATTGTCAATGTCCACAAAATCCCAGCAGTATTCCTGAAGAACATTGGCCTGAAGATCCTCGTGATGTATCTCAAGGCCGTCGTCCACGACGGCAATGACCTCGTTAGTACTGCCCCGGTACACGTCCCAGGTGGTGACGATGTTCACGTCCTCACCCGGCGTGCCACCCTCCTGCCCCGTGTTTTTCAAGTGCCACTGATCACCGAAGAGGGTATCGGTCGGAATGGCTTTTTTCTCGAAGTATCGTAAGCAGGCGGGATAGGAATACAGAACATTCTTTTCTTTATAAAGCCGATCGGCCGTCTCTATCGAATCGAGAGGGTCGCCGGCATAATAGAGGAACGCCCGGTCGGAGAGGGGAAAGACCTGTACCCGTTCCAGGTCATAGATTTCCTCAATAGCGGCAATGTCACCCTTCGTCAATGAGTCAGGGTAGCGGACAATGATATTTCCCGTTGGGATCAGCCGGGATGCCGGGCTACGGTCCGTTCCGCGGTAGAAAACGGGGCTTGCCGCTTCGGCGTTTTCCGTTCGGCGCAGCGTGGCCAGGATGGATGGCAGGTCTTTCCGGTTGACGGGGAAGGGCATCTTCAGGCGGGTAAAGCGGTCGCCCTCCTCGACAGCAAGGGTATCCACCTGGAGAATTTCCGCGAGGGACGTTTCTTTCAGGTCGAGCCTTTGTCCCGGGCGGGTGAAAAGGGCGAACTCGTCGAGCGCCATGACGGCCCGTACCGGACGGTCTCCTACATGCCAGACGACGCTTTCTTTCCCGTCGGTCCCCTGGGGGACCTTTTCAAGCGCCTGCGACGGGCGGGGTCCGGCTGCAAGCAGGAACATGATGGTCAGTATGGTGATGAAGAAACGTATTCTCATGTCGGAAGGGAACCGTACCATTTGGCAAAAATATCCCAAAAGCAGCCTGGATTCAAGGAAGAAGGTCTGTCATTGAAAGTTCCAGCTCCGAGCAATACGTTCCCGTAACGGCGACCAGGTGCCTCCTTGATCAGCCGGAACATTGAGCCTGAGGATGGAAGTTCAATCCTTCAGGTAGATCTCTATCCGCTCTTTGCCTTTTCCGATATTTTTTCGCTTCAGCTCCAGGGGACCGATCTCACCGGTTTGCCTAATATGCGTGCCGCCACAGGAGACCTTTCCGAAACCGGGTATTTCCCAGAATCGCTGCTCGGTTTTACCGTCACTGAAGTCACTGGTGATGGGAAGGTCGGCCCCTATGAGTTCGCGGGCCTTTTCCTCAAGAAGAGGGAAGATGCGGGATATGCTTCCCTCCCAGAAAAAGTCGAGACGGGCCTTGTCCTCGGCGATATGGGCGCCGACCTTTTCAGGGCGGCCGAAACGCTGATAGACAAGTTCCAGGATGATCTCGGCGGCGAAATGAAGGCGCATGAGGCGGTACCGGCGGTTCCAGTCCAGTTCGATAAGGACCTTCTCACCGGTCGACAGGTCATGTCCTTCTTCAAGGGTATAAAAAATTTCCAGATCGTCTTTTTCGGCCTTCAGGACCTTGAACCCCTGGATCGTTCCCCGGTCGGATTCCTGCCCGCCGGCAAAGGCATAGAGGATCGTTCTGTCAAGTGTGACAATATTTCCGCTGACATCCGTTACGGTGGCGATCAGCTCCGTCAGATAAGGATCCTGCCAGAAGACCTTTTCAGTTGCCATAGATACTACTCCAACATAAAGCTTTTGAAGCCATCGGCATTCCTTCATACACCCTTTCAGGAAACTTTCAAGCATTTATTTCGTAAAACCGTGCAAACGGTTGGAGTATAAAGAGAAACAATATAAAAAGACAAAGATGATGATTGTCACAAGTGTTGGTGCCTTCCTTTGTTCGGCACAAAAATGAAGACGCTGATATTGTGACAAGTGACAATAAATTGTTTCTGCCTTTACGGGATGTCGATGGCGGGTTTCTGCAGCCGCGTGATGTTCGGCCCGTGTTCCTTAATGATATCATTAGGAATATTCAGCGTTTTTGCCATGTCGAGGTTCAGGCAGAGAGGATTGATCATGCAGAGTACCATAAGCTGCCTGCGCCCCTTTTTCGTTAATTGTGATGCAGTGGTTTCAGCGTATGAACGTTAAGGAATCATCTATTTGCCTTTGAATTCCGGTTGTCTCTTTTCGAGAAAGCACATCAGGCCTTCAAAAAAATCCTCAGTTTGGACCAATTCTACCGCCGCTGCCCTTTCTTCTTTCAGCCCTTCCGGGATGCCCCGGTCCCTGCCTGTGTTGACGCACTTCTTGATCAGGCCCATGCTGTACGTAGCTCCACGGGCAAGTTTCTTTGCGTAAGAAAGCGATTCCTTTTCCAGTTCTTCCGCCTCAAAGACCCTGTTCACCAGGCCGAGGGACAGGGCTTCGTCGGCACTTATCCTTGAACCTTCCAGCATGAACTCCAAAGCCTTGCTCCTGCCGATGAGACGCGGAAGCCGCTGGGTGCCACCAGCCACGGGCAGTAACCCAAGTCGTATCTCAGGTAGTCCGATCGTTCCTGAATTTCTGCCCATGAATCGAAAATCGCAGGACATGGCGAATTCCAGCCCCCCGCCCAGGGCATGGCCGTTAATGGCCGCTATGGTGGGTTTTCTCATGGTTTCGACCATATTGAACGTTTGATGGACCTCGGCGAATATATCTCCTACCTTGGTCGCGAGACCCTTGATCATCTGTTTCACCAGTTGTGCCTGGTCCATGGATGCAGCTGCTTCAGGAGGTATGTCGGACGGAATATCGGTCAGGTCGGCCCCCGCTGAGAAAAATTTTTTTATTGCACTTTTGAACAGCACGCATCGTATGTCCGGTGCATTATCCATCCGGGAGACCAGGTGTTTCAATTCGTCCGTAAAGGAACTGTTCATTGTGTTTGCCGGCGGCTTGTTGATGGTGACCACACCGACACCCTCTACATTCTGTAATTCGAAAAATTTGTAGTTCACAGGCACCTCCCGGTAAAAAAATATTGTGACATGATGAACAGGTGACCCTTGCCGTCAATGAGAAGTCATTGATACTATGAACGACAGCAAGCATCCGGGCCGGGGTTTCGTGCTGCAGAAGAGTGGAAGGAAGACAACGAAGGAAAATGAAAGGGAAGTGAGCAATAACGACCGTTACAATTGTTCCGGTCCGGTGATCGGATCAAAGCCGCACCAGGTGGTGATACGTTCTATGGGGTCCCGGGCGCTTTCCAGCCTGTTTGCCGGGAACTTCCAGTCAGGATAGCCGATGGCAATGGACATGACTATCCGTTTGGACTCAGGTATTCCTGCGTGCTCCCGCAATACGTCGGGGTACATGATCCCCTGATCCTCGATACAGGTGCCGAGACCGTAAGTGAGCGCGACAAGGCAGATGTTCTGGGCAACGGTACCGATGTCGAACATGGGACCGCCCTCCGTCAGAACGCGATCCGTCATTATAATGATGGCGGCCGGCGCGTCAAAGTAGCGGAAACCCCGTTCAAGCCAGGCAGCCCTCTTTTCCATGTCATCTCGGGGAATATCCATGAGCTCGAAAAGCTGCATGCCCAGTTCCACCTGGCGGTCGCGGTACACGCTTTCAAAAGGCCACCCCCCGGAGGGATGTTCCAGATGGAGCGGAGCACCGGAATGCAACTTTTCAATGTTGACGTTTTTTACATTTTCAAGTACTTTTCCAGTAATCACGGTAAATTCCCAGGGCTGGGTATTCATCGCTGAGGGGGCGCGGACAGCAATCTCGAGGATGTTACTGAGGATTTCCTTCGGAACCGGATCCGGTTTATACTTTCTTATGCTTTTTCGCATTCGTATGGCTTCAACGATATCCATGCACATGTTCTCCTGTTGAGTGTTGATTAAATTCGGGGTGAGACGATTTCTTTACCGGGCAGTATAGTCTTTTCATACATCTCTGTCAATTACATAGGAATATGGTTAATCCGGGGTTGGTCAACAAACACTGCCGGTCACCATACGCTTTACGGGAAGTGAAATCTGTTCAACGGGGAAGCAAAGAGGATGAAAGCCGGGATATAATGTTCACGATAACACAGAAGGGGGTGTCCTGATGGAAGAAAAAAAGAACTTTAAGGCATGGCCCAAGGGCAGGCCGAAGTCGCTGCATTATCCCTTGATGCCCGTGTATCAGTTTCTCAATTCCGCCGCCGCGAGATTCCCGGACAGGGTGGCGATCAGGTTTGCCGGAATGGAGCTCACCTATCAGGAATTGTTGAACCTGAGTAACAGGTTCTCCCATGCCCTGAAAGCACGGGGCGTCAAGAAGGGTGACCGGGTCGCCGTTCACCTGCCCAACTGCCCGCAGTTTGCCATCGCTTATTACGGCCTGTTAAAGCTGGGTGCCATATTCGTGCCCTGTTCTCCTTTGATGGTTGAAAGAGAACTGGAGTATCAGCTCAATGACTCCGGCGCTGAAACGCTTGTCACTCTTGAGCTCCTCTTCGGTGTCGTTGATAAAGTACTGGACAGGACAAAGGTTAAAAACCTGGTAGTCGCGAGCCTGGCCGATACCTATCCGCCGGTTTCGGCACCGGTCAAGCTTCTTACAAAGGGGCAGATCCCCAAGGGAGAGGATTTCCTGACCCTGCTGCAGGAGGGAAGCACCGACCCGATCGATGTGGAGATCGATCCGAAAAAGGATCTGGCCCATCTCGCTTACACCGGCGGGACCACGGGGCTTTCCAAGGGGGTCATGATGTCTCATTACAACGTGGTGGTCAATGTCACCCAGGCCAACCACTGGTTTGCCGGCGGCGATATCTCCTATAAGGACGGCGTCCTGACGTGGGACAGGACATTAATAGAACAGGAGATGCCCGATAAGGAACAGGCGTTGACCGAGGGCATGACCATGCTTGTCGTGGTTCCCTGGTTCCATGCAATGGGTACCATCGGGTACCTGAACAACCTGATCTACGGGACCCATACGATGATCGTCTATCCGCGTTTCGATCCCACGGAATATATCAGGGGCATTGAAAAGTATAAGGCCGAAATGGTAGGGGGTGCGCCTCAGCTGTATATCCCGCTGGTACAGCATCCCGAGTTCAAGAAGATAGATATGTCGGGCATTAAGCTTGCCGTGTCCGGTGCCGCACCGCTGCCGGTGCCGATCCTGGAGCAGATGCTCGATGCTTTTTCCGGTGTAGTCTGCGAGGCCTATGGGCTTACGGAGATCACCATGATCTGTATCGGGAACCCCCCGACGAGAGAGGGGCTGAAACCGGGCTCCGTGGGCATACCGATATTCGACACATACATTAATGTTATTGACCTGACCACAGGCGAAGTGCTTCCTCCGGGAAAGGAGGGGGAGATCTGCATCAAGGGTCCCCAGTGCATGCTCGGATACTGGCAGAAACTGGAAGAAACGGCCCAGGTATTGATCGATGGCTGGGTGCACTCCGGTGATATCGGGTACGAGGATGAAGACGGATACTTCTATATCACCGACCGGAAGAAGGACATGATCATATACAAGGGATACAATGTCTATCCGCGGGAACTGGAAGAGGTCCTGTTCGAGCATCCCGCGGTGGCGCACTGTGCCGTGGTGGGCAAGAAGGACGAGAAGGGGGGAGAGGTCCCTGTTGCGTTCATCCAGCGGAAGCCGGACGTTGATGCCGGTACCGATGAGATCATGAAGTTCGTGAACGAGCGGGTTGCCCATTATAAGCATGTCCGGGAGGTGCGCTTTGTCGACGAGATCCCTGTGAGCGCGGCGGGAAAGGTCCTGAAGAGGGAGCTTAGAGAACTGCTGTGACGCAACAGGATCGGGGCCCCGGGATCAGACCGGACCCCTGATCAGGTCCGGTATGACAGGTAACAGGTATGATCGCCGGAGTGGTAATGGACAGTGAACCTCCGCGGCGTGCGATATGGTGTGCGCTCGAAAGGAACATCCACTTGGAGAGGGAGGGTGCTCGATGGATTTTGACTTCAACAGCGACCAGAACATGTTCAGGGACAGCTTCAGGAGATTTCTGGATAAGGAGATCGCCCCGATCGTTGATGAGAGAGACAAGAAAGGACCGCTTGCCAGAGAGGAAGCGATAGGGTTCATGAAGAAGTTCAAAAAGATCGGTGTCGGCTGGGACCCCCAGAGCCTCAAAGGGTTTATGCAGGACTTCATGACGTTCGGGATCCTCACGGAGGAGCTGTCCCGTGTCTGGCTCAGCCTGGACCTGGTCTATACGATGAATTTCGGTCAGACGCTGCTCCTTCTCGCGCCGGACGCAATGAGAGAAAAACTGATGCCGCAGTGGCGGGAAGGGGGGCTGATCAGCTGTAACGCCATAACCGAGCCCAACGCGGGTTCAGACCACAGGAGCATGAGGACCACCGCCGTTCTCGACGGGGACAAATATATCATCAATGGTTCGAAGACCTGGGTGAGCAATGCCCCGATCGCCGATATATGTCTCCTTGTCGCAAAGGACGAAACGGGCAGGGAAAGCGCCTTTCTGATCGATCGGGAGGAATCTCCCTTTCAGACGAGAGAGCTGCTGAAGCTGGGCCTGCACGCCGGCCCCACGGGGGAGATGTTTTTTGATGAGTGTTGTATCCCCCGGGAGAACAATGTCATGGAGATGGTCTCCACGGCGTTCTCGAGCGGACGACGTGAAGAGATCATGGAAGAATTTCCGCTGGTGACCGAAATGGGGCTCTGGAAGCTCTTCAACGTAATGTCCCCCGTCAGTGCCATCTTCTGCTTTTCGCGCTCCTGGATGGCGCTGGCGGCGGTGGGTGTGTGCCGGGCCGCCCTGGAGGCGTCGATCGCATATGCGAAGGAGCGGGAGCAGTTCGGGAGGCCGATCGGCAAGACCCAGACCATCCAGGGTATGATCTACGAGATGATGGCCCTGACGGAAACGTCCCGGCTCCTCTCGTACCGTGCACTGGACCTCACCATGAAGGGGAGCGGGGAGGCCCGGCTCATGTCGTCCCTGGCAAAGGGGTATGCCGCGGAGGCGGCGGTCAGGGTGGCTTCAAGCGCCATTCAGATCCACGGCGCCATGGGGCTTTCCGTGGACCTGCCGCTGGAACGCTATTTCAGGGATGCCCGGTCGTGGACCATTCCCGACGGTACGACGGAGATACAGAAACTGGTCGTGGGGAATGAAGCGCTGGGAATGTCGGCCTATGTCTGACCAGCGATATACGGGGAAGGCTGAGAATCATGAAAGAAAACCTGTACGCACCTAAACCCTGGTTGAATTTCTATAAGAAACTGGGAATTCCCGAAACCATGGAGCCCTATCCTGAAATACCCCTTCATCAACTGCTCGACGATACCGCCCGGGAACATCCGGACAGCACTGCCATTATTTACATGGATGGTGAGATCACCTTCGGGCGTCTGAAAAAGGAAACGGAGAAACTCGCAGCGGCCCTTGCAGGCCTGGGTGTCAGGAAAGGTGAAACGGTTACCATACTCCTTCCCACATCAGCCCAGTTCGCCATATCCATCTGGGGCATCAGCAGAACGGGAGCGACACAGCTCTGGGCGAGCACCATGCTCAAGGAAATGGAATTGATCGATCTTCTCAACCAGACGGGCTCTAAAACTATCATCACCCTTGATACGAATCTGGATATGATACGTGTGATCAAGGCTCGCACGAACCTGAAACATGTCATCATAACAGCCCTTGATGATTACTCGGCCACAGAAAGACCGCTGGGTGAGGACATCGAAGGGGTTTTCCGGTTCAGAAAGCTCATAGCCGACCATCCCTCCGTTCCTCCCCGGGTGGATATCGATCCAAAGAATGATTGCGCCCTTCTGAGATTCACCGGAGGGGCCACAGGAATTCCCAAGGGTGTCATGTCAAGCCACTTCAATCTGACCGCGAACACCAGGCAGATCCAGGGAATGCTGCCTATCATCGGGGCGGTGAAAGGGAAGAACCTCGTCACCATCGTTCCCCTGTTGATGTTCCATTTGGGTGGGTTCACCTATATCTACATGACGGCGCTCGGCCTTACCCAGATACTGCTGTCCGACAACCGGGATTACGAGAGCATAGTAAATATGATGAATACCTATCGACCGTTCCTGTCCGCCCTCGTTCCGGCGCAGTGGATGAAGGTTTCCGCGGATAAGCGGCTCACACACACGCCGTTGCTTGGATTATCAGGGGCGGCGCCGCTTCCCTCGGACGTTACCAGGGAGATCGAAACGGAAAGAGGGGGTGTCGTCACGGACGTGTACGGGCAGTCTGAGGCCAACTGCCTGGTTACGGCAAACCTCTCAATTGCGGCCAAGCTCCTGCCCGGAGGCGATCGATCGCTCGTGTGGGTCGGTCGAACCATGCCGATGGCCGTAAAAGTGCTGCCCCATCTGATCGACTTCGCGCAATCCCGGCCGGGAAGGATGATCGTAACGCTCCTGAAGCCGATATTTTTGCCGCTCCTGAAGAGAGGGGTGAAAAAGAAAGCGATGAGCGGGAAAAAGGTTCGCGGCTTCAAGGAAGGTGTCGGCACCCCCCTCCCGGATACCGATGTGAAGCTCCTGGATGTCACAACTGGAAAGGAAGTTGGAATAGGAGAGCCGGGAGAGCTCTTCTATCGGGGACCCCAGCTTATGATGGGCTATTTCCCGGAAACTGGCAGCGGCCTTACAGAGGACGGTTATCTGGGAAGCGGCGATGTTGCCATTATGGACGAGGACGGATTTTTCCGGATCGTCGACAGAACGAAGGATATGATCAATGTGGGGGGGTTCAAGGTTTACACAGAGGTCCTTGATGAAGCCCTGCGCAGGCATCCTTCCGTCTTTCTGGCCGGCTGTGTCGGTGTTCCTGACCCGGCGCGGCCGGGAAGTGAAATTGTAAAGGCGTTCATTCAGCTGAAAGAGGGGGAAGTCCCGCGACCGGACCTGGAAAAAGAACTGACGGCCCTGGTGGAGAAGTCACTGTCCGCCTACTACAAACCCAAAATATATGTCTTCCTTGATGAGATCCCCCTCTCCAACGTGGACAAGGTCAACAAGCTCGCTCTCAGGGAGATGACGGGTAACCACGGGGCCGGTCAGATCCCGAAATCCTGAGTCAGACATGGGATCAGGTCAATCTGCATCTTCCTGAAAAATAGATGGCGGTGCATGCCTTCTCTTTCTCTTATTTCCTGTCAAAGGCGATTACTTCACTATTTTTTGTTTATCAAAGTGTCCTGCGGGAGGCACTGTTCTCTTGTCAGTGGAATAACGTACAGACCCTGTCGGACATACATCTCGACAGGCATAGCAGGAAAAACAATCCGGTATGGTCTTTTTGTCGTTCTTTAGGATAGCGCTCATAACCGTCGTGGGGCATGCGGCAGCGCACTTTTCACAGGCAATACAGGTTTCATAATTAACGTTTACCCTTACGCGGCTTATTTTTTCTATAAGCCACCCCACTAACCCGAAGGGACAAAAGATGTGGCACCACGGACGGTAGATAAAAAGAGAAGCAACAAGGAGCGCAACGATGAATATACTGCCTGCGAGAACAACGTGTCCTGGGTTGAAGATCTTGAAAGGATCAATTGGTTCTACAATATCGATTCCCCACAAAAAAGCGACAATGGTAAAGATACCCAGAAATGCGATACGGAGTGTGTTCGTCAGGACAAAGGGCAGCTTTATCTGTTTCCCGAAAACAGCCTTCTTCTTACCGGTCCGATTGATATGAAAAATAAGGTCCTGCAGGGTCCCCACCTGACAACCCCAGGCACAGATATACTTGTTTACGAGGAAGACGCATGCCAAAAAAACTGTCAGTGCAATAATCCGAGGGGGGAAGATTGCTCCTGTCGAGCCATAGAGATAAATGGCATCCTTGACCGTACCCATCGGACTGGGATCGGAGCCGAGTATAACACCAAAGATCAGGATGGCAGTGAACAACATCCACTTCCTGAGTCGCTGGCTAACTTTACGCTTGTTAAAGATCATGTAAACCGTTACCAGAAAAACCGCCCAGAAAAAAAATTTGACCAGGATCTTGATCCAGTTCTTGGAAGCATGTTCGGAGGCCAATGCCAATTTTTTCAGGACAAGCGCTGAAATCTGGGGAGGGGTACCGTATGTCTCCAGCGTATTCTCCAGATCGGATTTTGCCTGCAACCCAAAAATTTCCCTGAGGACCTGATTAGACAAATTATTGGTCTGACCGAATTGTGCGACAGTCATCCCCCTTTCAATAATCAGAGTATCAGGCTTTGGCAACTTTTCAGGTTTGTCACCCCATATCTTGGCAGATATTAATGACAATCCAACCACAGCAATAATCAATACAATAAAGAGAGCAACTGTCTTCAAAATTGTTCGGTTGATCATAAATCTCTCTCACTAATGTTCAAAACCACTTGTAATATGTCTGCAATCTCTTCCGTTGGAGCGATTTATTCGGTGGGCTTTTGATTTTGATCTGAACTTGATTCACTCTTTCCATCGAGGGCTTTCAGACGTTCCTGGTGCCCCTTAATAGTTTCCTTAATCCGTATCTTGTCATCTTCAGGCGCCTCCTTTAATGCGGCTTCGAGTTCTTCAATATTTTTAACCAGACTCTTTTTCTCATTTTCGGTTCTTTCAGCTTGCTCAGCCTTGTCAAACGCGATCTCCTCCGCATTTATACTCCCTTTAGCTGATGTCACGGCAACCGAAACCGGAACGATTTTCTGATCATCACCCATCCGTCTTTGGATCATAATAGTTGGCGACATGATTTCGATACCTTGCTCATGCAGCGTATCCAATATTGACTGATAGAGGTTTGAGCGAACCGATATCATTTTTTTAACTTCCGTTAATAAACCAGCTACGCGGTATTCAACTGAATAATTACCAAGATCTAAAATGTGTACAAACGGTTCTTCGAGCCCACTTTTTTCGGCAGCTTGTATGAGAAGAGATTCGACCAGAGAATGGTGAACATCGTATCCTAAAGACAGAGAAGCCGAGATTATTGTTCCCGAGCTGCGGATTGTGGTGACCGCATTTTTGATCAGGTAAGTATTGGAAAGCGAAATGAGCTCACGCATTTCGGTTTGAATCTCAGTATCGAACAACCCTCGCTCCGAAACGCGTCCGAAATGATCGCCTACACGAATAAAATCACCAGTCCGAAACGGTTTTGTTATTCGAAGGACTATACCAGCCATCAGGTTGGATACAATGTTCGTTGACGAAAACGCAATGACACCTGAAATAAGAATCCCGATCAGTCCTATCAATTGGTTGCGGGAGCTTTCGCTTATCGGTAAAGCAAGAATTATGGTAAGAAGTCCTCCAAGAGTCAGCCCAAGCAAAATCATATGCCGGGGGAACTTCCGCTCATTGCCGAGATCAGGGTGCTTTCCGATAAGAAACCAATGTCCGGCTCGAAGAATTATACATACCCCTATGACCGTTAATAAGGCTGGTAAAAAAGTTATTAACTCATGCACTAAATTCTCTGATTCCAGCATTTGGGATACCCGTTATTCCCCATCGAACACTATAATATATGGTTTCTCTTCAATTACACATAATGCTATTTTATAGGATAAAAAAGAAAGCTATATTTATGACTTAATTCCCCCGTTAAATGCTTAAAAAATAAAGTGCCTGTGATGATGTTTGTCAATAATCTTGAATATAAACGTTGATACGTCAGGATGAATCCTGTTGATTCATTGTAAAAAAGGCTTCCTCCCGGGATCCCGTGTCTTTGTTATTTCAGGTTTACGCATTTTTTTAGACTGCAATTGTCGTAAACATCGGAAGTCAAACGTAACATGCGGTACCAAACATCTAAGGCATTTAAATAAAGGAAAACTAAGCCCATCATAGAGGTTTCTTTGCCTGCGAAGAGCGGCCCTTTCTCTGGGAGGGAGGAATACCATGGAACCCCTCCCAAAGACCCATGAAAAATCGGCCGGCATTTGAACCCAGCGATCGAGAGCGATAACCGCCCTCTTGAACGATGATTGTCGGAAGCCCGAGCGTTCCGATCAAACGTCCATTTTCATAGAAATCAGTTGTCGAAAGATTCCATGTTCCAGTCGGATCTCCTTTGGCCGTATCAAGACCGAAGGCGACAAGCAGAAAGGTCGCCCGAAACCGGCTGATTCTGTGAAGCGCCTTTCGCAGGACCCTGGTGTAGGTTGCGGCATCGATCTTCTCAGGGAGAGGGTAATTGATATTAAAGCCTTCTCCGGAGTCTTCACCGCGCTCATTGCGGAAGCCACTAAAGTAGGGATATGCTGAACGAGGATGACCGTGAATTGAAATCGTCAGGACGTCCTGCCGCTCATAGAAGATGTCCTGTGTCCCGTTCCCGTGATGGTAATCGATGTCAAGAACGGCGACCTTCCCATACCGGCTGAGGAAATGTGCCGCCACAGCCGCTGAATTGAAGTAGCAGAAACCGCCGAACGCGTTTCTTTCTGCGTGGTGTCCCGGTGGGCGGACCAGGGCATAGGCAAGGCGGTAGCCATCAAGAATTGCCTGGGCCACTGTAAGCGCGCAATCAACAGCCCGTTTTGCCGCCAGGTAGGCGTTCCGGTTCAATGGCGTAAAGGTATCAATGCAATAATAGCCCGCCCGGACGGGCATTTCCCGGGGAGGATGTGCCTTGTTACGGATGGGAAACACATATGGGTAAACGGATATTCCCGGTTGCATCTGCGAACACATTCGCTTGAAATATTCCACATAGTGGGTGTTGTGGATCGCCTTGATATTTTTTTCCGGGAAGTGACGAGGTGTCATTCTGTCAAAGAGATCCATTCCTTCGATGCCTTCCAGTATCCGCTGAATCCGGGCTGGTGCTTCAACATACCCCCGTTCGTGAACGTGGTGGATATCATGCTTGTCGTTCACGACAAGGGCGATCCTCTTTTCCATGGAGCGGGTGGTTTGTACGGAGAACGCCGGCCTCGTCACAGTATATCGGGGCGGGCGCAACCGGACGGGATCATCCGTTACTGAGGATTCAACCATTTCAATATAGCCCGGTGGGCAGGAGTCTCCATATTTCCTTTTCAGAATAGCCCGGATAACATGGCGCAGTATGTCCCGCGAGAGACTTACATTCCTTCCGAGGGGGTCGAAAACAAGATAGGGCGGACAGTCATGCTCAGGTTTGAAAGGTGTTTCATAGGCCGTGTTGATAATCGGATATGCTCCGTATTGCTCATAGAACTTGAGGCGTTTCCGGTTCTGCTTCAATACTTGCTTGTCACGGCACAGATGTTTTTCGTCGGGCAGACATTCAAAAAAGAGTCCCTCGTTGGTCAACTTTGCCGCCTCTTCCCGCACACGATCATAGAGGGCTCCCCCGACACCGCGACCGGCTCGTTCCGGCTCTATCGAGAGATAATCAAGATAACAGAACCCCAGATCGGGAGCGTGCTGCATCAGGGCGAAGCCTTTCACATTCCCCTGGGAATCTTCGGCGATGAAGATGATTGAGCGGAAACGATATTTCAGGGGATTTTTTAACTGGTGCGGGAGGCGCGCGATGTCCTTTTCATCGAGTTCGTTGAACTGATTTCTCAGGATGGCCTGTACCTGCACGATCGCTTCTCGGTCACGGGGAAGCGTGTCGTCATAAATGCGCCGGATACGAAACATAAAGGAATACCTCCAGTGATGAAAGTAAGAATATCATACTGTTGGTCACTGTGGTATCTTTTGTTTAACTTCCCCAGATACTTCAACCTCATGTTAAATCAGAGGCCTGCAATATTTTGGCAATTCACAACTTCATTTCGATAGGGAATACATCCCTCTCCCCCGGATCAAGGATCTCAGATGAGAATGGTTCATCCATGTCCTATGGAGCGATATAAGACGTCCCATAGTCGTTGTTGAACAGGGTGTTCGGCTGTGCCTCAATATCAATGTCGAAATACCATGGCGTCATGTCAGCATAATATTTGTCGAGCGCATTGTTATTGAGCAACAGGTTGTTATGGATGTCATTATTCACGCAATTCAAACCAATGTAGAGGCCATGCATGCCATTATTCATGGCGTTGTTGTCCGCTACCACGTTGTTACTGGCGGTTTTGTCGGTAAGCCCAACGTAATCCAGACGGATACCTGAATACCCGTTATTATTGGATGTGTTATATGCGATTATATTGGAGCTGCACCAGACACCGATTCCCTCGCCACCATTATTGTTTGTACCGTTGTTGGCTATTCTTACGTTCTGTGAGTCATTTACATCGATGCCGTCATAGCTGTTCTCCTGCACTGTGTTATAGGTAACGGTACAGCCGTTAGGAGTATCGGATACAACAGAGGATACGTAAATTCCGGTGCCATTATTTGTAACCGTGTTACTGTCCGCAAAGCTGTCTGTAAGGTAGTGGAACTTTATCCCCGTGTTCGTACAATTCGTTACGGTGTTGTCGGAAATGGTAATACCGTTCGAGGCATAGGTGCCGTTGCTTATGCCGATGTAACAATTTTCAACCGTATTGTTTTCAATAACAACGTTGGAACAACCGTCGATGCTGATACCGGTATAATCATTTGCCAGCGTACAGTCCCGGACAGTCCCGTTGCTCAACAGGGTCAATGAGATCCCGCATCCGTAAGTATCAGCGTTCGACACACTGCAGTTTTTTATCTCAAAATATTTCGAGGTATTTCCAACAGCTATCCCCACCTTGATATATGGCCAGACGCTGGTGTCACAAGAGGAGGCGTCTATTGTCCATCCCTCTATGATATAGGGGTCGGACTGAGTTCCCGAGCCACTGACCACTCCATTTGCCGCGGTAAATTCATCATTAGAAGAGATACGGATCGTGCCGCCGGTATAGATTCCTCCCGACGTCACCGTGAGGGTCGTGCTTCCTGATACATCCCCCAGGGTAGCGGTAATTGTTGTCGTACCTTCGGCAAGTGCGGCAGCATTACCATCGTTCCCATCGATGGTTGCTACCGATGTATTTGACGAACTCCAGGCAACCTCCGCTGATATGTTGTTGGTTGAACTGTTCGAGTAGGTGCCGATAGCTGTAAATTGCTGGGTGAATCCTACGAAAATGCCCGGATTGGCAGGTGTCACTGCAATGGAAACAAGTGTAACGGGAGTGCCGGATTGGATCCCTGTCACTGTAAATGTTCCATCGCTGTTTATCGTAAGTTCATAGGTCCATCCGCTTTTTTCATCGACATATTCCCATGTGCCTGTAATATCGCCAACAGTACCGCTGTCACGTGTCCATATCATGTCATCGGTATCATCTTCACCGACCCATTCCATCGCTGTAGCACCAATGGATGTGACAGTATATTCTTCAACTCCGACCTGTGGACCTTCGTCATCGGCAAAATTGCTTGAAGTGAAATGTATGGTGAGCGTATCTGCGACTAACGCATATGATCCACTCGCTGTACAGATCGTTGTATCACCGTTACCGCCATCACCATTACCACCACCACCTTCACTACCACCGCCACCGCCGCCACCGGTGCCGATAATTGTCAGCAAACCGAGAATCGTGATGCAGACCACAACAAAATAACGAGCCGTGTTAAACATACTTTTTCTCTTTGCCCTCATTGCAGCCTCCCCGCTTTCCGCGGCCGAAACGATTTAACGAGTTTCATGCTCAGGCATGAAGTGATGCTGCAGCGGAATATATGCCTGGGCAATGTGTTTGTCAATGGATATCGCTAAACCTGGCTCACCGGTCCGGGGTAATGGTCATCACTTCATAAACAAACGTGAAATCCATTACTTATAAGTGTATTTGCTGAAATCTGACATTGTATGTGATGTCGGTTCGCTCTCTGCGAACGATCCATAGTGCGGAATTTTATAAGGGCATGTTTTATGCATGTTAATAAGGGGAAAGGAGTGACCCCGCAGCATGATCGATGGAAAAATTGCACAAAGGCTTCGTGCTATTGTTGGAGAAGACAACTATCTTGATTCGGTGGAGGATCTTATCAACTACTCCTATGACGCCTCTGTTGATGAGGCACTGCCGGAAGCGGTCGTACTTCCAGAAACCACCGAAGAGATAGCGGAAATAATGAAGCTCGCTAACAGTGCCGGAATTCCGGTAACACCAAGGGGAGCGGGAACGAATTTGAGCGGAGGCACGATCCCTCACAAGGGAGGGATCGTCATCGCCCTGACGAGGATGAAAAAGATCCTCGAGCTGAGCAAAGAAAATCGATACGCCATCGTAGAGGCGGGACTCACAAACCTGGAACTGCAGAACGAGGCACACAAACTGGGCCTTTTTTATCCCCCCGATCCGGCATCATGGGCTGTCAGCACAATGGGGGGAAACGTGGGAGAAAATGCCGGTGGGCCGCGGGGCGTCAAGTATGGCGTTACACGGGACTGGATCCTGGGCCTCAAGATCGTTCTCGCCGACGGCAGGATCATAAACACCGGGGGGATCACCGCGAAAAACGTAACGGGGGTGGATATGACCTCTCTCTTCTGCGGTTCTGAGGGTCTTCTCGGAATTGTGTCGGAGATAACGGTCAAGCTCCTTCCCATCCCTCCGTTCAGACAGAGCATACAGGCATTTTTCCCCCGGATAGACGGGGCCAGCGGAACGGTGACACGTATCATCGGTTCCGGGATCGTGCCGGTGGCCCTGGAACTTATGGACTCCGTCGTTATAAATATGGTCGAAGATTCAAAGAAGATCGGCCTTCCAAGGAATGTCCAAGGCGTCCTCCTTATCATGGTCGATGGTCCCGAATCGGAATGCCGGAGACAAAGTTCCATGATCGAGGAGATCTGTATCGATCAAGGGGCATCCCACGTTGATGTGGCAGGGACCGCCGATGAGGAAGAGGCGCTGTGGGTTGCCAGAAGAGCGGCCTTCGGAGTGATGTCGCAGAAGTTGCCGAATTGCATCCTCGAAGACGTCACGGTGCCTGTCAGCAGATTACCGGAAATGATAAAGGGAATTATAAAGATCGGTGAAACATACGATCTCACAATAGGAGTTCTGGCCCATGCAGGGGACGGAAATACCCATCCGATGATAGTGACCGACAAGAGAGATACGGATGAATGGGAACGGGTGGAAAAGGCCGTATCTGATATTTTTCACCTTGCCGTCGATCTCGGGGGCACCCTCTCGGGAGAGCATGGTATCGGTCTATCGAAAAAACCCTTCATGCATCTGATCTATAATGAACACGAGTTTCAACTTCTTCGTGAACTGAAACAGATATTGGACCCGAAGGGAATCCTCAATCCCGGCAAGATAACGGATTGAAATACATCATGTGACAGATGGCAGCAGCCAGGGACGGACTGAAGACACTTACTGTTTTCAGCCAGACAATGTAACGACAGGACGAGTAATTTTGGACAAGCCAAAACCCCTTCTCAGCGCAGGAACGAAGGAGCACGTATATCACTGCGCGAAATGCGGACTCTGTCTTGAGGTGTGTCCGGTGTACAGGGAACTGCTCGTAGAATCGGCAAGTCCCCGCGGGAAGGTCCAGCTGGCAAAACACATCATAGAGGGAAACCTTGATATCACACGGCACATGAGCGAGATCCTCTTTTCTCAATGTCTTCTGTGCGGATCATGTGTAGCCGCATGTCCAAGCGGTGTTGATCAGGCGGCCCTTTTCTCCGGTTTGCGCTGGAGGGCAACGGAGCGACACGGCATTCCCCTGGTAAAAAAGTTGTTTTTCTACGTTCTGGCACACAAATGGATAATGTCATCATCCGCCTGGTTCGGACGGTGGGCCAGAAAAATATTCAGCGGCCTGAAGATCGAAGATCACATTCTGCTGGGGAACCTTTCCCTGGCCGGTGTACCGCCCTTTAACAAAACCTTTTTCAATGATGAGACACCTGAGGTCGTTTCAGCTTCCGGCGGACGAAAAGGAAGGGTCCTCTACTTCCATGGATGTGCCACAAACTATGTTTTTGCCGACATCGGACATTCGGTGGTTTCCGTCCTCAGCCGCATGGGTCTGGACGTTACCGTGCCAAAAGGCCAGTCCTGTTGCGGCCTCCCTGTTTTTCTTTCCGGGGACAGGAAGACATCTCTCAAATGCATGGAGGAAAATCTCACACTTTTCGCCAGGGATGAATTCGATGCGGTTATTGTGGACTGCGCCACCTGCGGTTCGGCCCTGAGAAAAGAATATCCTCACATACTGAGAGAGTTGCGGGACCTTGGCGAGCCCATCGGAGCGGATATGATCGAGAAGGCGGAGCTCCTTGCCTCAAAAGTTCGAGACGTTTCCGAGTTCGTAGCAGAACATATGCACTGGCTGCCCGAAATGGAGCACAGGGGCCCGGAGGTCCGCGTCACCTATCACGATCCCTGTCATCTGCTCAAAGGACAGGGTGTCGGCAGTGAACCGCGGAAAATACTCAGGGCGATCCCGGGTATCAAGTTTGTGGAAATGAACGAAGCGGGTACCTGCTGCGGAGGCGGCGGTGAGTTCCAGATAGAGCATGGTGAAACATCGGCCTTGATAACGGAGAGAAAACTCGGGAACATTTATGATGTACAGGCTGAGGTTGTCGCCACGGGATGCCCCGGGTGCAACATAACGATCGGTGCCCATCTCGACAAAACCAAGGGGATACAGGTCATGCATCCCCTGCAGCTTCTGCAAAGGGCTCTTCCTGACAAAAAATAAAACGGCCCCTCGACACAAGTGATGAACGGCAGGTCCTTTTCAGCCGGATGCAAAGAGGGCCCTGTTGTTTCCATTAAAAATCGGGCAGTGAGGCCTCGGTCTCTTCCTCGGGCAGAGGGACAACGATCACCGGCCTGTGTGACCGGTGCAGTACTCTCTCCGCGACGCTTCCCAACAGCGTATGACCGATGAACCCTTTTCCGTGGGTCCCCATCACGATCACGTCACAGTCGTATTTTTTCGCCTTCGACAGGATCTCGTCAACAGGGTATCCTTCCAGCACGTCAATGTTAACATGTTTATTTATTACTTCCGGGTGATCTCTCAACTCTCTGTCGCGGAAGGCCGCCAGTCTTTTCCTGGTCCGCTCGATCGACTTGGCCAGGATCTTGGCATGATGCTTTTCGTCCTTCTTCACGAGGTAATACTCTACAAAAGCCTCGTGAGACGGCGGCAGTTTTTCGATAACATGCAGAAGGTATATCTCGGCATCATGATTTTTCGCCAGGTCCACCGCATAGCGGAAGGCATAAGCAGCGTTCTTTGAAAGGTCTGTTGCATAGAGAATTCTCTTGATTTTAAGGGGCATAAGATTTCTCCTTTCTCTTTCCGTCGAAGGGTAAAACCTGATTACGGGACGTATCGATACGAGTACGCATTAAATTTCAATATCACTCAGTTCTCAGGTTTTAAAGCTTTTTGTGCTTCTTCCCTGCTCTCATACATATGGGGTATCAATTTTTTCTCCGCGAGGGCTTCACCGATCTTCATCCGGGCAAAGGCGCTGGAAGAATAGCGCGTCGTATGAATATACAGATCTTCCACGACCCCCTTTACCATCTCCGAATATTCATCTATAAGATCCGGCAGGATATTGAAGTTGTCATAATTGACGATCGTATAAACCTTTTTGCCGACGGGCTCCAGAATTTTTCTTACCATATCATTGATCTCTTTGATCTGATCCCTTGATTTCACATGATACCCCTCGAAATTCACGAAGAAAAGGTTTTCATCGGGATAATAGGTCAGGCGCTCATTCAAGGGTATGCTGAGGAGGTCGTGTTCCAGGCCCATCGGTTGTGGATCGAATATCCGCTCATCCATCGGGCGCGGTTCTTTGATGATCGGTTTAAAGTCCATCAGCGCCAGTATATCTCTTTCGAGATCGATTCCGGGGGCTATTTCGATAAGCTCAAGCCCCTCTCTTCGTAAGGCGAAGACACATCGTTCGGTCACATACCGCACATACTGGTCCCGCTCCGCGCTGTATCTTCCACCAAAGGTCATATGTTCAACCTGGTTCACAAACTTTCTTGTTTTCCCCTCCTGGTCGATACGAAGTTTCCCATCGCTTACGGACACTTTCAGCCCGCCTGCCGTGAAGGTTCCGACAAAGATACATTTTTTCGCGGCCTGGCTGATGTTGATGAATCCTCCGCATCCAGCGAGCTTCGGACCAAACTTGCTGACGTTGACATTTCCGTCCTTGTCCGTTTCAGCCATTCCGAGACACGTGATATCCAGACCACCGCCGTCATAGAAATCAAACTGATACGGCTGATCGATCAGACAATCGGTGTTGGTTGCCGCACCGAAATTCAATCCTCCGGCAGGCACTCCCCCTATGACCCCAGGTTCGGCGGTCAACGTAAAGTAACTGATTATTTTTTCTTCATTCGCGATGTTCGCCACGCCCTCCGGCATCCCGATCCCAAGGTTGACAATATCATTCGCCGCCAGCTCAAAGGCAGCGCGCCTGGCAATGATCTTCCGCGCATCCATTTCCATGGGGGGCATGGATTTCAAGGGGATCTTCGTTTCGCAGCTGAAAGAAGGATTATACACCTCCGCAAAGGTCTGCCAATGGTTCTCGGGGCGCGCGACGACGACACAATCAACAATGATACCGGGTATCTTGACATTTCGCGCGTTCAACGTCCCCTTTTCAGCAATTCTTTCAACCTGCGCGATTACATACCCGCCCGAATTTCTTGCGGCCATTGCGATCGCAAGGTTTTCGTTTGTGAGCGCTTCTTTTTCCATGCTGATATTACCATCGGTGTCCGCCGTCGTTCCCCGGATGATCCCTACGTTTAAGGGAAGAAGTTTATACGAGAGATATTCTTTGCCGTCAAAGACGATGAGCTCCACCATATCTTCCGTTGTTATCGAATTGATCTTTCCACCGTCATTTCTGGGATCAACAAAGGTCCCCAGGCCGATGGTGGTAATGGTTCGCGGTTTGTGAGCGGCGATGTCCCTGAACATATGCGAAACCACCCCCTGGGGAAAGTTATAGGCAATGATCTTGTTTTCGATCGCCATTCTGCCCAGCTTCGGCGCCAACCCCCAATGCCCGCCGACAACCCGCTTCACCAGACCCTCATGGGCAAAATGGTTCAGTCCCCGTTCCTTTCCATCTCCCTGTCCCGCCGCGTACATGAGCGTGAGGTCTCTGGGGTGCCCCATGCTCAGAAAATATTCTTCAATTGCGACCGCGATCTCCTCGGCAAATCCCGCGCCGACAAAACCGCCCGTGGCTACGACGTCTCCTGTCTTTATGAGCTGAACCGCTTCACCCGCCGTCACTACCTTGTTTCGTGCCCGCATGGTACCGATGAGAACAGGATGACCGCTCGCCCTGCTCGTTAGGCCTTGATTAAGGGTCATGACATACCTCCGTTCAGAACATTTCGTTTCGATCGATAGTCAAAAAACATATCCATATTACTTCAATTTAGGAGGGCTGACCACAGCCTCCCCTTCAATAACCATAATTCCATCCTGGTTCGTGCAGGTGGTCTTCAGCCGGACCCTGTTTTTTTCGACCATGATCTCCGTAACTTCCGCACGTGCAGTAATGGTATCACCAATTCGTACCGGGGCCAGGAACTTGAGGCTCTGGTCCAGGTAGATCGTTCCCGGTCCGGGCAGCTTTGTCCCGATCACCGCTGAAATAAAACCTGCCGACAGCATGCCGTGTGCAATTCGAGCTTTAAAAAAGGTTCCTTTTGCGTAGTCCTCGTTGATATGTGCAGGGTTGAAATCTCCACTCACGCCAGCATAAAGGTACACATCCGCCTCGGAAACAGTTTTCGTGAATTCCGCCGAATCTCGCAGCCCAAGTTCTCCAATAGCCATTCCCTTCATTCTCAGTCCGCCTCCGCACGTGGCCGTTGTTTTGGGTGATTATGCAACATTTACTCAAAAACATTCAAGAATTATGCCAATGTAACCATGGGCGTAGTGCGGGGCGGGCAGGTTGAACCACATCAATTGTGGACCCACGCGGAAAAGAGCTGGCATTAAGATGAAATGTTATTGCGGACGAATTGACATAAGAGAGTGTATCAGTACAACTACGGGCGACCGGTTACGCCTCAAGATCGGGAGATATGTTATATTTCTTCATTTTCTTATAAAGAAGCGTCCTATGGATGCCGAGAAGCTCAGCTGCCTTCTTTTTGTTGTTCCCGGAGGTAGTGAGCGCCCTGATGAGGGCCTTCCTTTCGGCTTCTCCCTGAACATCTTTCAGTAACGGCTGTTTCTTTGTGATCGTCTCCCTTCGTCCCCCCCTCGTGTCACCACCTTTGCGGTACAGGTAAAAGGGCAGGTCGTCTCTCCCGATGACATTGCCATCGATTGACGAAAGGGTTCTCTCCAGCACATTTTGAAGCTCCCTGACATTTCCGGGCCAGTCATGATTCACCAGTATCTCCTCAGCCCCGGGATCAAAGGACACTTCAGTGATTCCCGCCTCCTCGGTGAGCTTATTTATTATATGTCTCGAGATGGGCATAATATCCTCCCTTCTCTCACGCAACGGAGGAATATGGAGTGATATGACATTCAGTCTGTAAAAGAGATCCATCCTGAACCTCTTTTCCGGTATCATTTCATGAAGGTCCTGATTTGTGGCAGCGATAAGGCGGAAATCGGATTTAATGACGGACGTGCCGCCTACCCGGGAAAATTCCTTTTCTTCGAGCACCCGCAGCAGTTTTGGCTGCATTTCAAGCGCCATATCTCCTATCTCATCGAGAAATATGGTTCCCCGATCCGCCAGTTCAAACTTACCTTTTTTACCGCTGCTGCTCGCACCGGTGAAAGCCCCTTTTGCATATCCAAAGAGTTCCGACTCGATCAGTTCCTTGGGGATGGCGGAACAGTTGATGCGTATCAATGGATAGACCTTACGCTGACTGGCATGGTGAATGGCATGAACAAAAAGTTCTTTCCCCGTTCCGCTTTCCCCCGTCACCAAAACGGGGAATGAATTGGCGGATGCCTTGAGGGCTTCCGCTTTCAAAGAGTTCATGGCTTCGCTGACACCAACGATGCTGTCAAAGGTATACCGGGCAGAGCGCAGGGTAAGAAGCTCTTCTTCATACTCTTTTACCTTTGATTCCAGAAGACAGAGTTTTCGCGCAAGTTTTGTAACATCTTTTACATCCTTGAACATTACCTGGCCGTACACTGCTATGACCTTGCCGTCCATTTTGATCGGGATCCGTTGCACCACCATGTTTTGTCCCATGATCAATTGAGAATGATTGATCTCTGACTTACCCGTCTTTGCCACGATATGCATGCGGGTATTTTCGACAACCTCGGTGCAGTGTTTTCCGATCTGATCTTCCGGATTGATATTGAGAAACTTGCCATATGCCTTGTTAAAATGGGTGATATAGCCCTCCGCGTCCGTCACCACAACGCCCTCGTGGATACTGTCGAAGATCATCGAGTACATATCGATCCGTTCGGCAATACCCTGAGGTCCAGGGCGGGTTTTCTTTTCCGGCATAGGATCCCTTCCTTTATGTTCAATTGTTTTATTGTATCAGGATGGCTACATGTACCATTATGGATACTTAAATAGTGTTCCCTCCATCTGTCAAGGAATTTTTTCAGCGGCGCGTCAATTCGTCACTATAGCGCGTCAATTCGTCGTTATGCCTGTCTATGCTGCTTTCTGTGGAACAGGAATTCCCCGGCTCATCCATGACTTATGCAATCCTGGTCTGGAAATTGCACTTGTGAAAATTGACTACTTGGCGCAATTCAGCTTCAACGACAATAATTATGGAAGGAAGAAGGAGGTAGATCAATGAGAAGAAGAATGTTTGTCATGGTCATGGCGATAGCGCTGGTCTTTTGCTTTTCCCTGGTATCGTCACCCGCAATCGCCGCACCGAAGGTGATCAAGTGGAAGATGACCTCCACGTGGCCACCCTCAATCGATTTGATCCGGGCGGATTATGCCTTTGTTGAAGCGGCTAATCAAATATGCAAGGGCCGCCTGGAAATCAAGTTTTATACCGGTGGAACACTGATGCCGTCATACGAGGTCTTTGACGCGGTGAGCAAGGGTACGGTTGAAGCCGCCGGTGACTGGCCCAACTACTGGGCGGGGAAGGACCCGGTTTTCGACACCCTTGGCTCATATCCCATGGGTATGACCCCAATGGATTATTTCGTATGGATCTTCGGTGGCGAGGGACACGCTATCTATGAGGAAGCCTACGGGAAGTTTGGAATGATGTACCTCGTAACAGGTGTTACCCCCATGGAGTGCGGCATTAGAAGCAACAAGCCCATCAAGTCGCTTGAAGACATCAAAGGCATGAAGATCAGGATGTCCGGTCAGACACAGGGCAAGCTCCTCAAGGATCTCGGGGCTGCACAGATAGCTATGTCGGGGCAGGAGATCTATCAGGCCCTGCAGAAGGGTGTCATCGATGCGGCAGAATTCTGCAGTCCTTCCTGCGATTGGGGTATGGGTTTCGGAGAAGTTACAAAGTACTGGGCCGTTCCGGGCTGGCATCAGCCGGCGTCCGTCATGGGTGTCATGATCAACAAGAAGGTCTGGGATTCGCTGGACGAAGACCTGCAGAAAGACCTCAGGTTTGCAGCCAAGGCCGCCTGCGTGAAATTCATAACAGGCCAGTACTACGACACGATAGAATACACGCAGAAGTTCATCGACAAGGGGATCGAGATCAACAGATATGATGACGAGGTCCTTGATAGAGTTCTGAAGCTGGTGAACGCTCATACCGAGGAAACTGCAAAGAACAATCCGCTTTTCAAAAAATCGATCAAGTCACAGATGCAGTTCAAGAAAGACTTTGCAAAGTGGCGGGAGATGGAAGCGCCCTTCAGTTTCGGATTTAACCCGAAGGAATATCCGAACCTGGATTGATCATCCCCGAGACTGCGTTACAGCAGGTGTAGAGGTTCCGGGGCTTTCGAGCCCCGGAACCTCACACCTTTCAACAGAAGAAAGAATGCTGACGGCCGTTTTATAAAACCTTTATCCCGATTATTTCGTTACCAGTGATCCTTAACAATTATTCTAACTATGGCTTCATATCAAAAAAAGGGACGAAGCATGTCTTTCAGGCATTTTAACTTGGGAATAATGATTCAGGCAGGGCCCACCGGGATGGGTGGCAGAGGAAGGAGGTGCCCATGAATTTTGCAAGAAACATATCCAAATTTTGCGACTCGATCAGTGAGTGGACGGGAAGGATATTCAGCTGGATAATCGTGCCTCTCGTGCTGCTCACGGTCATGGAAGTCATACTCAGGCGATTTTTCGGTTCACCTACCATATGGAGCTTTGAGGTGCTCAAGCAGCTCTATGGCCTCCACTTCATGATCGTCGCGGGTTTCGGCCTGCTTTACGGGTCTCATGTTTCGGTCGATGTATTCACCATGGTTCTCACGAAAAGGACGAAGGCCATCGTCGACCTGATAAGTTATGCCCTGTTCTTCTTCCCCTTCTGCATCGTGTGTGTCTGGCAGGGTTATTCCTTTGCTGCACGCTCATGGGCCATGAAAGAGACCACGTGGAGCGTCTTCGCGCCGCCGGTATATCCTATTAAAACGGTTATTATCATATCCTTCATACTGCTGCTCATACAGGGAGTATCAGAGATCATCAAACGAATCTATATCATAAAGGGGGTTGAACTATGATAGATATAAGCCCCGAAATGATCACGATTCTCATGTTCGCAGGTCTTCTGATCGGCCTCTTCATGGGTCACCCTCTTGCCTTCGTACTGGGCGGCCTGGCGGTAATATTCGGTTTGATAGGATGGGGGCCTTCAGTATTCTACATATTTATGAACAGGATATGGGGGACAATGGACAATTATGTCCTCCTTGCCATACCACTGTTCATTTTCATGGCACAATTGCTTGATCAGTCAGGCGTCGCCGAGGATCTTTTCAAGGCTCTGCGATATCTGATGGGTCAGACAAAGGGGGGCATAGCACTTGCGGTCATCGCGGTCTCCACTGTTTTTGCCGCCTGTACCGGCATAATCGGGGCCTCCGTTGTCACCATGGGTCTCCTTGCCATCCCAATGATGCGGAAGTACGGATACGACGAGGAAATGTCTTATGGCTCGATATGCGCCGGAGGTACGCTCGGTATATTAATACCTCCCAGCATCATGCTTGTCGTCATGGCGAGCGAGGCGACCCTTTCCGTGGGTAAATTATTTGCTGGTGCGGTAGTCCCCGGATTCATCCTTTCCGCCCTTTACATGGGCTATGTGGCGATACGATGCTACTTGAAACCGGAGCTCGGGCCACCCATAAGCAGGGAGGAGCGAGCGCGGGTCACAAACGCGCAGGTCGCCATGATGGTTCTGAAATCCCTTGTCCCTCCCATGATCCTCATTCTTGGTGTTCTGGGCTCCATATTCTTCGGTATCGCCACCCCGACCGAGGCCTCAGGCGTTGGAGCTTTTCTGGCGTTTCTCATGGTGATCGCCTACGGGAAATTCTCCTGGCAAGGACTGTACAGGGCAGTGGTGCAAACGGCCAAGACCAACACCATGGTGATCATCATTCTCTGCGGCGCCACCTGTTTCACCGGTGTCTTTCTCGGTGTCGGCGGAGGTGATGTGGTCACGGATTTCGTCATGGGATTGGGATTGGGTAAATGGGGTACCTTCTGGGTCATGATGGCGATCGTTCTGGTTCTTGGGATGTTCATCGACTGGATAGGGATCGTCCTCATCTGTTTCCCCCTCTTTCTGCCGATAGCCAAAGAGTTCGGTTTCGACATGATCTGGTTCGTTATCATGATAGCGGTCAATCTTCAGGCATCGTTCCTCACGCCGCCCTTCGGGTATGCCCTGTTCTATATTAAGGGGGTTGACCCTGACAGGATCGATATAAGAAAAGTTTACCGGGGCATCGTGCCCTTTGTATTGCTGATGCTGCTGGGGTTGGTCATATGCGCGTCCTTCCCGGGTGCCATCATGTGGCTGCCTGGCCTGATCGTTGATTGATATGAATTGTCTCTCGCTGTGCCCCCGCCATCGCGGCGCAACACGTTATTGACTTGACACCTGATACGAAAGGAGAATAAAAAACTCCATTACTAAGTGATGCCTTTCACAGCAAAAGGAGAGCAGTTGATGAGCAAAAAATCATACAAGGCGCTGAGGGTTACTGAAGCAGAAGATAATCGTTTCGTAAGGAACATCACTGACATGTCTTTCGACGATCTTCCCGAAGGTGACGTCATTGTCAGGGTGGTCTATTCCTCGTTGAACTATAAGGATGCGCTTTCTGCCACGGGGAACAGGGGCGTTACGAAGAAGTATCCTCACACTCCCGGAATTGATGCCGCCGGTGTCGTTGAAGAAAGTAAACGAGATGAATTCAAGCCCGGTGATGAGGTGATCGTTACGAGCTATGACTTGGGAATGAATACCGCGGGAGGTTTCGGCCAGTATATCCGCGTTCCCGCGGACTGGGTGGTCAGGCTTCCCGAGAATCTCACACTCAGGGAAAGCATGATCTATGGAACGGCGGGTTTTACGGCTGCCTTATCGGTATACAGGCTTGTAAACTACGGAATTACCCCGGAAATGGGTGATGTTCTGGTTTCGGGAGCTACAGGAGGTGTCGGGAGCATTGCCGTGTCCATTCTTTCAAAGATCGGGTACTCGGTCGTCGCCGTCAACGGCATCGTTGACGAAGCGGACTACCTGAAAGATATCGGCGCCCGATCCGTCATAAGTATCGAGGAAGCCACCGATCAGAGCCAGAGGCCTCTCCTCAAAGTAAGATGGGCCGGAAGCATTGATACTGTGGGAGGCGACATCCTCTCGACATCGATACGCTCGACCGCACCGGGCGGAGCGGTGACCAGTTGCGGCAACGTGGCCGCACCCGATCTGCCGCTCACCGTATTTCCCTTTATATTGAGAGGGGTATCGCTGATCGGCATAGATTCCCAGAACTGCCCCATGCCGATGCGGCAAAAGGCCTGGGATAAGATCGCGAGCGAATGGAAGATCCCCTGGCTTGACCGGCTGACCTCCGAAACATCTCTTGGAGAGCTGGATTCTAAAATCGACTTGATGATTCAGGGTAAGCACAAAGGGAGAATGGTCGTCCGCCTCTGGGACTGACGGACCCTGTCCAAAACCATTAAAACCTCGCTGGGCCCGGACACTCTATGAGTGCCGGGCCTTGTTTTTCCCTTCACACAGAGTATCGCACATCAGTAATGCATAACTTCACACAGAAACTGAAATGAGTCCCCTTTTTTTATTCCCAATGCGGTTCCCTTTTCTCGAGAAACGCCATGGCGCCTTCAAGGGCGTCACTGGTGGTAATAATTTCCTCGAAGATACGGGCACTCAATTCATACCCGCCGAGATCGCGATTTATTACTTCCTTCGTATATCGCGTTGCGCGGGGACCGGCCTTGCGCAGTTTTCCTATCATGGTAAAAATGGCGTCCATCAGTTTCTCATGCGGGACCACCTGGTTGATAAGGCCTATTCGTAATGCCTCCTGTGCCGGAATGCGCTCGCATGTCATGATAAGTTCCTTCGCCTTTGCCCTTCCGATCTCTTCGGCAAGTCTGATCATTGCGTATGGACAGGTCACGCCCCGGATCGGCCCTATGAAACCGAATTCGGCTTTTTCTGAGGCGATGATCATATCGCACATGATCGCGTATTCTGCGCCGTGTCCCAGCGCATAACCATTCACCGCCGCAATGGTTGGCAGGGGAAAATTGATAAGTTTAATGATCGGAGATTTACCTGATGCGGCGTCCAGCTCCCGGCGAATCATGGTAATCGCATTCTCGGGATTGCTGAAATCTGCTCCCGATGAAAAGAAATCGTCGCTGCCTGTCAGAACAAGGAATCGGACCTGTTTGTCTGCTTCAACCATATCAAGCGCCTTTCCCAACTCTTCGGAGAGCTCCAGCGATATGGCATTTTTCCTCCGTGGACGATTGAATCTTACAATTACCGTATCTTCCTTCTTTTCATAGAGGAGATTTTCAAATTCCATCTTTTCCCATCCTTTCTTTATGAGAAACATAAAAAATAGGCCACGGTCACTATTGACCCCCGCCGGTTCCATTTTTTACCGATCAGGCAATATACCGGATACCATTATTTCAAAAATGATGTTTCGTTCACGAGAGAAAACCCAACAAAAGACGGCAAAACAAGAGCATTATAAGAATTGTTTGTCAAGTTACTTTCTATGGTTGGCGGTTTAAGAAAAACTTTCAGCATTCAGCTGTCAGCTCTCAGTGGGGAAAGGAGAAAAGATTTAATTTTAAAATTACCCATTTCAGGGTGTTCTTGGAAATGATCAACATGAGAAAGTCTAGTGAAGTATTGAACTTTTATCAGACGTTAGTCAAAAGTCTCTGTCTGGGACGGTTTTCTGTTCAGTTATTGCTGATCAAATAACATTTTATTCACCCGCGGGAGGCAAATCCGGTCTGTTATCACTGATCCCCGCAAGATATCGGCGATAGTAGACGAGGAGCAGGAATGTCATGGGAAGGGCGATGATCAACCCGAATACGCCGAGCAGTTTTCCCCATACCGATAATGAAAGAAGAATCACGGCGGGATTCAGGCCCGTTACTTTTCCCATGATTTTGGGAACAAGAATGGTGTCCTGGATAACCTGAACGATAATAAACACCGAACTTGTTAAACCCAGAATGATCCAAATATTGGTTCCCGTTTCGAGGGAATAGGCAAGTGAAAGTAGAAAGGCGGGTATCAGGGCGATAAGTTGCAAATAAGGGACCATGTTGAGAAG